>SKGJ01000286.1 GCA_007117525.1 Alkalimonas sp. | reverse complement strand
CTGAAACACTAAGAGCAAGAAATATCAGGTAGGAGCCGCAATCAGGAACCTTCAGGATCAGCTCCCTACCTTAAGGTTAAGCTTGCCACGGGTTGATCACCTTCACAGCTGCCGCCTCAAAAGGTGCAGTATCACGGGTAGCAACGATAAAGCCTCTGGATTGAGCTATCGCAGCAATGTACCCATCCGGTGTTGGAAAGCCCCTGCCAGCCGTTCTGGCGGTTGCCGCTAACCTGGCGTAACAACGCGCAGCAGCGGTATCAAAGGGCAGTATGCGATCGGTAAAGATTGCTTGCAAACCATCGACCGCCTGTTGCAACACATCTTGTCTTTTCCCCTGAGGCAAAGCTGCAATGCCAAATAACAATTCAGCTAAAGTAACGCTGGATAAGTACAGACTTTCAGAAACCTGCTCATTGAGCCAATGCACTACAGCAGATGCTGGTTCAGGTTTCATCGCTTCAGAAACCACATTGGTATCCAGAAGAATCATTCAAACCCCATCGGTTCAGCAGGTACTTTTGAGCACTGTTGCTCAAGTGCATCCAGGTCGTCATTGGTCAACCCAAGTTGACCGCTTAACGCAGCCAATGCATCACCTACACGCAACCGTGCAGCTGGTTTGATTGCATTTGCAAGAATTTCGCGCACCTCGGCCTCTGTACTGCGCCCGTGCTGAGCAGCACGGACTTTCAAGGCCCGATGGACTTCATCAGGTAAGTTTCTTACCGTTAACATTGCCATGAAACCTCCAAAAGAATACAGCCAATGCATTCAATATAGATATTTGCATGCACTTTTGCAAGTTCCTTGCGTCTCTGTTGGGCGACACAACATGCTTGACAATTACAGCCATCTAGACATTTAGATTGACAGCTTTAACGCAACATGCTTTGATGACCTATCCCTAATTCTGGAGGAGACTTCGAATGAAACGCGAAACCATTGCCCTGCACCACGGCTACCAGCCAGACAACCAACACTCGGTGGCGGTCCCCATTCACCAAACCAGTTCCTTTAGCTTTGACAGCGCCCAGCACGCCGCTGATCTGTTTGATTTAAAAGAAACCGGCAATATTTACTCGCGCATTATGAACCCGACCTGCGCGGTGCTGGAGCAGCGCATTGCCGCGCTGGAAGGTGGCATCGGTGCTTTGGCAGTCGCCTCCGGCATGGCGGCCATTACCTACGCCATTCAAACCATTGCCGAAACCGGCGACAACATCATTTCCATCAATGAGCTCTATGGCGGCACCTACAACCTCTTTGCCCATACCCTGCCGCGCCAGGGCATTGACGTTCGCTTTGCCGATAAAGACGACTTTGCAGCCATCGAGCAGCTGATTGATGAGCGCACCAAAGCCGTGTACTGCGAGAGCATTGGCAACCCATCCGGCAGCATTGTCGATATTGAAGCACTGGCCGAGCTGGCCCATCGCCATGGGCTGCCGCTGATTGTGGACAACACCGTGGCCACGCCCTTCCTGTGGCGGCCGATTGAGCAAGGCGCCGACATTGTGGTGCACTCGGCTACCAAGTACATCGGCGGCCACGGCACCACCATTGGCGGCCTGATTGTCGATTCCGGCAAATTCCCCTGGGCCCAGCATGCCAAGCGCTTCCCGCTGCTGAATGAACCGGATGTGTCCTACCACGGGGTCAGTTACACCCGGGATGTTGGCGAGGCAGCCTTTATTGCCCGCGCCCGCGTAGTACCGCTGCGCAATATGGGCGCTGCGCTAAGCGCTCAGGCCGCCTGGAACCTGCTGCAAGGTCTGGAAACCCTGGCCCTGCGCATCGAGCGCATCAACCAAAACACCCAAGCCGTTGCGCATTGGTTGCAGCAACAGCCGCAAGTACGTTGGGTCAAGTATGCCGGTTTGCCTGAACACAAGGATCATGGCCTGGCACAAAAATACATGCAGGGCCAGGCGTCCGGTATTTTAAGCTTTGGCATTGACGGTGGCCGGGAAGCAGCAGCCCGTTTTTACGATGCACTGCAACTGATTCTACGGCTGGTTAATATTGGCGATGCCAAGAGCTGCTCGGCCATTCCAGCCGCCACCACCCACCGTCAGCTCAACGACGCCGAGCTCAAATCCGCCGGTGTCAGCCCGGACATGGTGCGGCTGTCGATTGGCATTGAGCACATCGATGACTTGATTGCCGATTTAACCCAGGCCTTGGCTGCTGCCCGTTAAGTTCATCCGCCAGAGCGTTTAAAGCCGCTCTGGCCCCCCTGCCTACTTTGCTGACCTGCCCCTCTGGATCGCGGGTAAAGCCCAGCCTCGATCTATTAACAAATTCGACTACGCTTAACAAAGCGCACCTTGCTACCGATGACTATGCTTGCTGCTAAGTTCAGTTTGTTTGCACATGGGAGCTTGTGACACTAAAAACTTGAATAAACAACGAATATTGGCATAATCAAAACTATCAACGGCGGGTTCATCCTGGTTATCTAAATTATGGCGGTTAACGCAAACTCTTCACTTTTTAAACGCTTAGTTCAGCAAGGGCTGATTAACGCCACTGCAGCCACTGAATTGCTGGGCCGCCGCGGTGGGCAGTACAAAAGCCTGCCCGAGTTTCTGGTGCAGGAAAAACTGATTTCCTCGCGCGAGTTGTCTGAGCAGGCCGCTGCCTTAACTCACCACGCCCGCTTTGATTTGAGTTTCTTTGATCTGAACAGCATTCCGAAAGAGCTTCGCAACGAAAAATTGGTGCGCAAACATCAGATCATGCCATTGTCACGGGCCGGTCGCAGTTTGCACCTGGCGGTGGCCGATCCAACCAACATCGCTCCCATCGAGGATTTCGAGTTCAACACCGGCCTGCATGCCGAGCTGGTGGTGGTGGAGTACGATCAGCTCAAGCAGTTGATTGACAAGGTGTTTGACAGCGGCATGGATACGGGTGATGGCGACTGGGACCTCAGCGCACTCAGCACCGAAGAAGACGACGACGAGGATGATGCAGCCGTCCAACCCGATAAAGACGATCAGCCGATTATTGCTTTTATCAACAAAATGCTGCTGGATGCCATTCGCAAAGGCGCCTCTGACTTGCACTTTGAACCCTATGAAAAAATGTACCGCATCCGCTTTCGGATTGACGGCATCTTGCACGAAGTGGCTTCCCCGCCCATTGCACTGGCCAATCGCTTATCAGCCCGCTTGAAAGTCATGTCGCGACTCGATATTGCCGAAAAGCGGGTACCGCAAGATGGCCGTATTAAGCTGAAGATATCCGGCAAAAAGTCCATCGACTTCCGGGTCAGTACCCTGCCCACCATTTGGGGCGAAAAAGTGGTGATGCGGATCTTAGACTCCGACAGCGCCATGCTGGGTATTGATATTCTGGGCTACGAAGAAGCGCAGAAAAAGCTCTACATGGATGCACTGGCGCAGCCTCAGGGCATGATTCTGGTGACAGGCCCAACCGGCAGCGGTAAAACCGTGTCTTTGTACACCGGCCTGAATATCCTCAATACCGAGGGGTGCAATATTTCCACCGCGGAAGATCCGGTCGAAATTAACCTGCCGGGCATCAACCAGGTACAGGTCAACCCCAGAGCTGGCCTGACCTTCCCTTCTGCTCTGAAAGCCTTTTTGCGGCAAGATCCCGATGTGATCATGGTGGGGGAAATTCGTGATCTGGAAACCGCCGAAATCGCCATCAAGGCGGCGCAAACCGGTCACCTGGTGTTGTCGACTCTGCACACCAACTCGGCGCCGGAAACCCTGACCCGCTTGCTCAATATGGGCGTGCCCGCCTACAACGTCGCCAGCTCGGTCAGTCTGATCATTGCCCAGCGGCTGGCCCGTCGTCTTTGCGGCCACTGCAAAGCCGAGGAAAAGCTGCCACAGGCCGAGTTGCTGCAACAGGGCTTTAGCGAAGAGCAAATCAGTGCCGGGATCACGTTGTTCAAACCCGTTGGTTGCGATCACTGCACCAATGGCTACAAAGGCCGGGTCGGGGTGTACGAGGTGATGCCGGTCAGCCCCAGCATGGCTGAAACCATTATGGAAGGTGGCACCTCGCTGGATATCGCGCAGCAAGCACAGCGCGAAGGGGTGAACAATTTGCGGCAATCTGGTCTGATTAAAGCCGCGGCTGGCCTGACCAGCCTGGCCGAGATCAACCGGGTGACCAAAGGGTAGTTGGATGTTGAGTGTTGAGTGTTGAGTGTTGAGTGTTGAGTGTTGAGTGTTGAGTGTTGAGTGTTGAGTGTTGAGTGTTGAGTGTTTAATGCTAAATGCTAAAAACACGGTTAAAAAGCTAAGATTACGTTGCATGCACACTACCGGTGCTGTGCAACTCACATAGGATACAGACCATGGCTCAGGCCCAAAAATACAAAATCAAAGAGCTTGAAACCTACCGTTGGAAAGGCTTGAATCGCCGCGGTAAAAAAGCCGATGGCGAGATTAAAGGCGGCTCTGCCCAGGAGGTCAAAGCCCTGTTACGCCAGCAAGGCATTACCCCATCCCAGGTAAAAAGAAAGCCCAAACCACTAATCAACATGGAAAAAAAGGTTACCGCTGCCGATATTGCTGTGGTCACCCGGCAAATTGCCACCATGTTGGGTGCAGGCGTCCCTCTGGTGCAAACCATTGACTTAATTGCCAGTGGTGCCGATAAAGCCAACTTGCGCACCCTGATGCAAAAGATTTCGGTCAAGGTGCAGGCCGGTTTGCCGTTATCCGAAGTGTTGCGCGAGCACCCCAAGCACTTTGACGAGCTGTACTGCGATTTGGTGAAGTCCGGTGAACAATCCGGTGCCCTCGATGCTATCTTTGACCGCATCGCCATCTACAAGGAAAAAGCCGAGGCGCTGAAATCCAAAATAAAAAAGGCCATGTTCTACCCCACTGCCGTGCTGGTAATTGCTGCCATTGTCACCTCGATTCTGCTGATCTTTGTGGTACCGCAGTTTGCCGAAATCTTTGCCGGCTTTGGTGCTGAGCTACCGGCCTTCACCTTGTTTGTGCTGGGCATCTCCGAGTTGATGCAGTCTTACTGGTGGGTGGTGCTGGGTGTGCTGCTGGTCGTCGGCTACCTGACCAAACAGGCCTACAGCAAAAACCTGAAAGCACGTACTGCTATGGATGCCATGCTGCTGAAAGCGCCGGTTTTTGGCAATATTCTGAACAAAGCCGCCGTGGCCCGCTTTGCCCGCACCCTGTCCACCACCTTTGCCGCCGGTGTGCCGCTGAT
>SKGJ01000417.1 GCA_007117525.1 Alkalimonas sp. | reverse complement strand
TTGCGCAAAATTTTACCGGAGCGGGTTTTCGGCAGTTTTTGCACGATTTTAGCCTGCTTAAAGCAAGCTACAGCGCCAATATCTTCACGCACCATGGCAACCAGCTCCTGCTCCAACTGTTCTGGTGTAATGAGACTGCCATTTTTCACCATCACCAGGCCAAAGGGTAACTGGCCTTTTAATGCATCGGCAATGCCTATCACGCAGCATTCAGCCACCGCCGGATGCCTTGCAATGATCTCTTCCATTTCGCCGGTTGATAAACGATGACCAGCCACATTGATCACATCGTCGGTGCGGCCCATGATAAAGACATAACCGTCCTCATCAATGTAGCCACCATCCCCACTGCTGTAATAGCCTGGGAAGTTACTCAGGTAGCCTGCTTCAAAGCGCTCATCATTGCCCCAGATCGTTTGCAGGCAACCTGGCGGCAATGGTAGCTTTATAGCAATGTTGCCTTGCTGATTGGCCGGCACTGCCCTACCCGCGTCATCCAGCACCTCGATGCAAAAACCGGGCACCGGCACCGAGGACGAACCCGGTTTAACCGGCAAAGGCTCAATGCCCATCAAATTGGCACAAATCGGCCAACCGGTCTCGGTTTGCCACCAGTGATCAACCACGGGCTTAGCGGTTTTTTCAGTGGTCCAGTCGTAGGTGGCCGGATCCAGCCGCTCCCCGGCCATAAAGATGCATTCCAGCGCACTTAAATCGTAGTGCTGCAACAGCTGAGCTTCGGGGTCGTCTTTACGAATAGCACGAAACGCCGTTGGTGCGGCAAACAACACCTTGGCCCGATACTGCTGGCACAAACGCCAGAAGGCACCAGCATCCGGTGTCATCACTGGCTTGCCTTCGTACAAGACTGTGGTACAGCCCGCAATCAAAGGGCCATAGACAATGTAGGAGTGCCCCACCACCCAGCCAACATCGGAAGCGGCAAAAAAGACATCGCCGGCTTGCACATTGTAGATGGCGCTCATGCTGTAGTTCAGTGCCACCGCATAACCGCCGTGATCGCGCACCACCCCTTTTGGCTTACCGGTGGTGCCCGAGGTGTACAAAATATAGAGCGGATGATCGCTGGCGACCGGCACAGCTTCGGCCGGCTTTGCCTTGGTTAGAGCCTGCTGCCAGTCGTGATCGCGCCCCGGCTGCAATTCAGCGGTTAGCTGCGAACGCTGCACAATCAAGGTGGCCAGTGGCTGATGGCAGGCCAGGTCAAGTGCTTTATCGAGCAGCGGTTTGTAAGGAATGACCTTGCTGACTTCAATGCCGCAACTGGCGCTGATAATTAGCTTAGGGGTGGCATCATCAATGCGTATTGCCAGCTCGTGGGCAGCAAAGCCACCAAACACCACTGAGTGAATGGCGCCCAGCCGCGCCACTGCCAGCATGGCAATGACCGCTTCCGGGATCATCGGCATGTAAATAACCACCCGATCGCCCTGGGTCACGCCAAGCTGCTGCATGGCTCCGGCGCATTGCTCAACTTGCTGCAACAGCTGGCTGTAGCTGTAGCATTGCTGAGTATTGGTGACTGGGGAATCATAAATCAGCGCACTTTGCTCGCCTCTGCCGGCGGCCACATGCTGGTCCAGTGCCAGATAGCTGCAATTGAGCTTGCCATCGCCAAACCAGCGGTAGCGGTTGGCGGATACTTGCTCTAAAGCTTTGCCAGGCAGCTGAAACCAGGGCAGCTGCTGCGCCTGTTCCAGCCAAAAGGTTTCGGGATCGGCCATCGCCGTCTGATAGTGTGCCTGATAGCTCGTCATAGCCTTGCTCCATCCATCTGCTGATGGGTAACCTTAAACGTTGTAAAGCTACTTTACTGCAGAATCTTGGCTTTGAAACTTAGACTATGGGCGTACACTCCACCAGCACAGGTGCATGGTCACTGCTGTAAGCATCCAGACTGTAATCCGGCCGCACCAAGTGTTTATCGAATGTAGCGTAACGCACCACATCGGCCCGACACCCCGGCTGTTGACCATCAAATTCGTCCGACAACAAGATGTAATCCAGCACCGAGCCTTTGGAGCCGTAATAATGGGTAGCGGGCCGCGCGGCATTGGGGGTGTTTTGCTGTTGTTTCGCCAACAAAAATGCATCATGCAAGCGAATTGGATTCCAGGCCGGTGCAACCAGGCCATTGGCCTGAGCCTGTTGCTGCCAAAGATTGCCGGCAGCGCTAAGAATGGATAAAGGCGAGGACTCGCTTAGGGTGTCGTTTAGATCCCCCATCAACACCAGTGGTAAGCGCTGCTGCTGCCGCCTTTGGTAGAGCGCATGCATCAACAGGTGCGCTTCGGTTCCCCGTTGTACCGTTGCTGCCCAGCGGCCAAAAGCGGCCTGCAATGCACTGTCATGATCGCCTTGCAATAAGGCAGTATCCAACTGGGGACGTTTCGACTTCAAGTGCACCACACAGCAATCCAGCGCGCCGAAAACCGGCAGCTGAATGGTTGCCCTCAAAGGCTGCCGGCTAAAGTGCAAACCGGATAAGCCTGCTGCATTGAGCAAGGCAGTATCTGCGCTCACTGCCGCACAGGACGTTACTTCATAGCGGGATGCCAAAGCGACCACCGGTTTATGGTAAATGTAATCGGCCACCAGCTCAGGCTGTTGCACCACAACAAAATACGGGTAACCCAGCGCCTGCAATTGTTGTTTCAGGGTGTCGCAGCTAAAGACTTCCTGAAAACCGATGATATCGGGCTGCTGCTGATCGATAAACTGCTGCAGCCACTGCTGCTTTTGCTGCCACTGCGCCTGGCTGTAGATGGCATCGTACTCGTAGCTGGCAAGCGGCGGCTCGATGTAGTTCAGCAAATTGATACTGGCAATACGAAAACGGAAAGGAGACGACATCACGTAACAAAGGATCCTATTGGTTAAAGGTACCTGCATCAGGGACGTGGAGTTTGCACCTCAGCCTCAGACTGGGTACCATGGAATCAAGCCACAATAACTATAAAGGAAATATTTGCCCATGGTAAAACAACTTGCGGTCAGTCTGACATTGGTTGCCAGCAGCCAGCTATTCGCCCAAAGCCTGCCAATCCCGGCTCAGGATCAGTTTTTTGACCACATTGCCCGCTACTGCGGCCAGGCCTTTGAAGGCCGTGTTACCGAAGCCAACTTTACCGGCATTGAAAGCTTTAAAGAAAATCGCCTGGTGATGCACGTTCGGCGGTGCAGCGAAGACCGGCTGGAAATCCCTTTTCATGTGGGTGACAACCATTCGCGCACCTGGATCCTGACCAAAACCGGTTCGGGCATTCAGTTAAAACACGATCACCGGATGCCGGACGGCAGCCACGACGACGCCACCATGTACGGTGGCCATACCGTCGATGCAGGCTGGCCCAATGCTCAGTCATTCCCGGCTGATGCTTTTTCCAAGGAAGACTTTATTCGCCGCCGCACGCCTCAATCGGTGGGCAATACCTGGCATATGTTCATTTACCCCGGTGAATTTTTTGCCTACCGTCTGACCCGTCCCGGTCGTGAACTGCGGGTGGACTTTGATCTGACGCAGCCGGTGGACTTACCTCCCACCCCCTGGGGTTACGAAGACTAGTACACTGACAAGCCCAGACGCTCTGCCAACCGGGTGACCAGAAACATCGCCCGGCAGGAGTTGCCAAAGGTATTCAGTGCCGGGCTCCAGGCCGCTATCACACCGTAATTCGGCACGATGGCGGCAATACCACCGCCAACACCACTTTTGGCCGGTAAGCCGACGGTAAACGCGAATTCACCGGACTGATCGTACATGCCACTGGTGGATAAAATGGCATTGACACGGTGAGCATCGCGCCGGGAACAGATGCTTTGACCGTTGATCGGATCCTCTCCCCGGTTGGCCAAAAACAATAAGCTTCGGGCCAGTTGCTGACAGCTCATCTCCACTGAACATTGATAAAAGTAATGATCCAGCACCTGCGGTACTTCCGCTTCAATATTGTCAAAACTTTTCATCAGATAAGCCAAAGCCGCATTGCGATTGCCATGCTCTTTTTCTGAGTGATAAACGCTGGTATTGGCCCAGATTTGCTCGGTTCCGGCCAGTTTACGGATAAAGGTCAACAGCGCTGCTTTGCTGGCCGAGTAATGGCTGACCAAGGTATCGGCAATTAAAATAGCGCCGGCATTGATGAATGGATTGCGTGGTATGCCATGCTCCCATTCCAGCTGCACGATGGAATTAAATGGCTGACCGGAAGGCTCCATATGAACGCGCTGCCAAAGCGCATCACCGAGCCGGTTCATCGCCAGAACCAGACCAAAAATCTTCGAGACACTTTGGATGGAAAAAGGCTGTTGCGCATCTCCGGCGGTATGCAACTGCCCATCCAGAGTGGCGACTGCTATGGCGGTTTGCTCGGGGTCGACTGCTGCCAGCGCCGGGATGTAATCGGCGACTTTGCCCTGCTCCGGCAGCTGCAGAGCTTCCTCCAGCAGGCTTTGCAACAGCAGCGATAAATTGGAGGGTTGTTTTGGTGTGCCTTCCATCTAACTCCCAAAGATTAACTCAGGCCCACAGAGTGGGCCAGACAGAGTAGTTTGTTAGACCTGACTCGCTATCCACTGCTCGACACGTCGCTCCAGCAGATCCAAAGGCAAGGCCCCGCCACCGAGAATGGTATCGTGAAATTGTCGGATGTCGAAACGATCCCCCAAGGCCTGCTCAGCCTGGGTGCGCAGTTGTTGTATGCGAATCATGCCGATTTTATACGAGGTCGCCTGCCCAGGCATCACCAAATAGCGCCGAACTTCTGAACGAACGGCTTCCAATGGGATTGGGGTATGCTGCTGAAAATACGCAATGGCCTCTTCTTCCGTCCACCCCTTGGCATGCAGCCCTGTATCCACCACCAACCGGACGGCTCGCCAAATTTCAGTAACCAGGCGACCAAAGTCGGAGTATGGATCCTGGTAAGCACCCATCTCTTTGGCCAACAGCTCGGCATACAGGGCCCAGCCTTCCACATACACCGTAAAGTTCACCTGGGTACGGAAGCGCGGAATTCCCTCAAGCTCCTGGGCAATGGAGATTTGCATGTGATGACCAGGGTTACCTTCATGATAAGCAATGGCCTCCATTTCATTTTTTGGCATCGCCCGCATGTCGGATAAATGGGCATAATAAATGCCAGGACGGCTTCCATCCGGTGTGCCGGGGAAATAGTGTTGAGCCGCTCCAGGTTGCTCCCTA
>SKGJ01000216.1 GCA_007117525.1 Alkalimonas sp. | reverse complement strand
GCGGGAGCCTCTGGGCGCTTCCACTGCGGTGTTACCCTGGCTAGCAAGGTGGTCGACATTGCGTCGCCAGTGTGCCTTGCATTGAAAGCGCCCAAAGGCTCTGAAACTCGCATCTTGAGGTTACTTGGTTATAGATTGGACCAACTTTTCACTGGCGCCAATAATCAACACATAGAGCACCGGCACCAGCAGCAAAGTCAGCAACATCGCGCCGAGCAAGCCACCAATCACGCTAATCGCAAGTGGCTGCATGATCTCAGCCCCCTCGCCCAGCCCTATTGCCAAAGGCGTCATGCCCAGCACGGTGGTGAGCGTGGTCATTAAAATAGGGCGCAACCTGACCTGGCCTGCATCAACCACAGCTTGCTGCATGGTCTTGCCTTCAGCGCGACCAAGCTCAATGTACTCCACCAGCAAAATGGCATTGTTTACCACGATACCAATCAAGAGCACCACCCCAATCAGCACCGGTGCCGACAGCAAGCTGCCGGTGAGCCACAAGGCCAATACCACGCCCATCAATGACATGGGTGCCGCAGCAATAATCACCAGCGGATTGCTCAGCTTTTCGTACTGCACCGCCAGCACCACAAACACCAGGAAAATCGACAATAGAATCACCAGGCCAAGCTCACGCTGAGTTTCTTGCATGGTTTCCCACTGTCCCCCTAAAATCAGGCTAAACTGATCCGGCAACTCCAAGCTTTCCAGCCGCCGCTCCACTTCAGCCATCAGACTGGCGACATCCGACTCAGCGGTATTGATATCGGCATTCATCCGCAGCAAACGGCTTTGATTCTCCCGCTCAATATGGGCCGGGCCATCGGTGAGTTCAAACCGAGCCAAATCGCGTAAAAACACCGTTTGTCCCTGCTGACGAAACAGCAGCAAATTACCCAGCTGTTCGGCATCCTGCACCTGGGCACGGGGCAATTGCACCCGAATATCGTATTCACGGGTTTGATCGACAAAACGTGATGGCACAGCGCCATGCACCGCTTGCCGGATGGCCTGACCAACCTCTGCCACGCCCAAACCAAAATCTGCCGCCCGCTCACGATCCACCCGGATTTGCAACAAAGGACTTTGCTCTTCACGGGCAGTTTCCAGCCCCTGCAAGCCCGGCACATCCTGCAGCAGAGCAGCGATTTGATTGGAGACACGGTGCAAGCCGGCCAAGTCCTCGCCAACGATAGCCACCGAGAAGTCTGCTCCGGCGCGACCAAAACGCAAGCCACGGATGCTGGGTGGGCGCACACTGATGCGGGCACCCGGCAAGGACAGCTGCTGCAATGCCTGTTGGGTATGGCTGACCCACTGCCCTGCCGTCATCTCAGGCCGCTGACTGGCCGGGGTAAGCTGCATGCGAAAGTTCGCTACCCCCGGGCGTTCATTGACAATGCCACCACTTAAGTGCCCGCCGACCAAAGCGAACAGGGTTTCAACATGCGGCATGGAGGCCAGCAGAGCTTCAACTTCACGGCTCATGGCCTCGGTTTCCTGTGGCGGTGTCCCCGGCGGCAAAGCGATCCGTACCGACACACTGCCGTCATCGACCGGAGGTAAAAATTCACCACCCAGTTGCTGAAACAGTTGGTAACTGCCGAAAAAGGCTACAGCAGTCGCCGCCAGTACCCACCAACGCGCTTTTAGCGCCCAGCCAAGCAAACGACCGTAGCTCAACCTGAGTGTGTCCAGTAATCGATGAAAACTACGCACGGGCAGACTCTGACCCAAACCACTTTGCCAACGCACCTTGCCCAGCAAAGCCGCCAACATCGGCACCAGGGTCAGGGCAGCGACTAAAGTCGCCAGGATCGCAAAGGAGATGGTCAGAATCATTTCCCGAAACACCAGCGCCGCCATACCGGTAATCAGTAAAAAAGGCACCACAGCCGCCAGATTGGTCATGGTACCGGCAATGACTGCCGAGGCGACTTCCGCCGAGCCTTCCTTGGCCGCTTGGTTTGGTGCTTTGTGCAACTTTTCGTGATGACGAAAAATGTTTTCCAGCATCACAATGGCATTGTCCAGCAATAAGCCGACACCCAGCGCCAACCCCCCCAGGCTGATGATGTTGATGGTCAGCCCGCCTTGCCCCATCATGGCAAAGGTCGCCATCAAAGCAATCGGAATGGATAAGCCAATCACAAAGCTTTTGCGCAAACTGCCCAAAAAAAGCCAGACCACCAACATCGCCAGACAGCCGCCTAAAATGGCAGCACTGGAGACACTGGCAATGGCTCCGCGAATAAAAAAGGCCGGATCATTGATGGCCTGAACGGCCATATCCGCCGGAATAAACCCCGAGCGTTCCAGCTGCGCAATGGCATTTTGTACCTGCTCAACCACTTCAACCGTATTGGCTTCCGGCAGTTTAAAAACCGACAACTGCACCGCAGGTACGCCATTTAACCGGCTGAAAACCCGCTGCTCACGAAAGCTGTCCGTGACGGTTGCCACTTCACGCAAACGAATGCGCTGATCCGAGCCCGGCAGCGGCAACATCAACTGCTCAATGTCTTCGACGCTGCGAAAGCGACCTTCGGTTTTGGACATCACATCAAAGCGATCCGAGGTAACCCAGCCGCCGGCGATATCGACATTTTCTGCCGCCAGCTGCTGCACCACATCCTGCATGGTCAGCTGGTAGGCAGCCAGGCGGTGCTGATCCAGTATCACCTGCACTTCCCGCTCCAAACCACCAGCAGCCTCTACCGAGGACACCCCTTCAATGGCAATCAAATGCGGTGTCAGGCGATTTTCTATCCAGTCACGTACTTCAACTTCGGTTCGAATGGGTGAGCTAAAACCAGCCTGCCAGATAGGCGCCTGGGAAGGATCAAACTTATACAGCCGGGGAGGCTCGATATCACGAGGTAACTGGGTGCGCGCCAGCTCCAGCGCCCGGGACGCATTTTGCAAGGCGACATCCAGATTGGTGCCATAACTAAAATGCAAATTAACATTGGTTCGCCCTTCCGATGCCCGGCTGTCGATATGCACCAGATTTTCAACCGAGGCCAGATTGCGCTCCAGCACCCGGGTC
This sequence comes from Alkalimonas sp., assembly GCA_007117525.1. Classification (GTDB taxonomy): domain Bacteria; phylum Pseudomonadota; class Gammaproteobacteria; order Enterobacterales; family Alteromonadaceae; genus Alkalimonas; species Alkalimonas delamerensis. The sequence goes on along the minus strand of SKGJ01000216.1, from coordinate 2,176 downwards.
ACCTGCTCTTCCATCACCTCCGGTGCCACCCCAGAGTAATTTACCGTGACCCGAATTTGTGGGTACTCAATGTGCGGCAATAAGTCCACCGGCAGGCGCTGGATGAAAAACAACCCCAGCACCAGAATAACGGATGCCAGTGCCAAGGTGCCCACCGGTCGATCGATGGCCCAACGGGTAATTGCGGACGTGCTGCTGGCTGTTGTTTTGCGCATAGCACTTAACCCCGCCAACCAACGATTCGGACACGCTGGCCTTCGTTCATTTCACTGGCCAGTGCTGCCAACACCACTTCGCCGGCTTCAACCCCTTCGGTAATTTCCAGCCATTGGCCGCGCTGCACCCCGGTTTGCACTGCACGCTTCTCCAGACGCTCATTGACAATGACCATCATAAAAGCACCGCCCTCGTGCTGCACCACAGCCGAAGCTGGTACCGCCAACGCATCCTGCCGGGCATCTATCGTCAGATTTACCCGCCCCAGAAAGCCTGGCCGTACCCCTTGCTGCCAAGCCTCTTCAGGCAGAGCCACTTCCACTGTGATAAAACGGCTGCTAAGTTCAGCGGTTGGAAAAATCCGGCGGATTTCAGCGGTCAAGGTGCGACCCGGCATCGCATCCAGCTGCACCTCCACCTGCTGTCCCAGGGTTAGATAAGCCACATCGAGTTCGGACACCCCCAAGTGCAGCACCAATTGGGATACATCGGTCAGCTCCAATAGAGGATCCTGCTCACGAATGCTTTCACCAAGCTCAACCCAGCGTCGGCTCACCACCGCATCACGCGGCGCCAGCACAGTGCCAAAAGCCACCCGGGTTTGCCACAATTGGTACTCGCTTTCAGCGACCCGCAAGGCTGCCGCCTGCGCCTGATACTCCGAAGCACTGGTCAGTTCACGCTGATAAAGCTCAGCTTGCCGCCGATACGCTAGTCGTGCTTGCTCCAGCAACGCCTCTGCCCGCGCCAGTTCAGCCCGCTGCTCCGCCTGGTCCAGGCTAAGCAGCAATTGGCCGGCATGGACAGAATCGCCTTCTTCAACCAGGAGTTGCTGCACAATACCGCGGGTTTGCGCTGAAATGCGCACAGTTTCCCGTGGCCGTACGCTGGCAGAGAGCAGCAGACGGCGGGATAAGTCCCGATACTGCACTTCAGCAGCAGCCACGGCAATGGCCCGGCTTTCCTCTGCGGTACCGGTCGCGTTGCTGGTCGGCTCAGCAGACTCACAGCCCGCCAGCAGTCCCAGGACCAAAAGCACCACAGCTTGCTTCCAACCAATTGCTTTGCATCGCCTCACACATTTCCCCTTCGAATCATTCTTCAACGGCCAAGACATCACCCATGATGATACTAATAAACTATACCAGTAGTTTTTTTAATTCAGACGGCTATCGGATCTACAACCATTCAAACAGGATGGAACACAGCAATTTTGTTCAAAAAACACTCAACTCATCCAGATTCCAGCCGATAACAAGACTTCATCCCCAGCCGGAGCCTGTTATGGAACTTCTGACAGCAACGCAGCAACTCCGGGCGACGGAAATCAGTGCAGTCTTTCAAGGTCGCCAGGAGCAACGCAGCCAGGTAACTGCTAATCGGGCGGCAACGCCAATCTTGCCTGCGCAAGCAGCTGAGCAAGCGCAGTTGGCGCTGCAGCGCAACCGCATCGAACCTGCAGCGACGGAGCTCAGCGACGATCAAGCATTGGACGAAGAACAAGCACTGGAGGAAAAGACCTTCAATGCCTATCAAACCGTAGGCATGGTCAAGCGCATTCTGGAGCAGTTGTCCAACCGCCAGATTGAGCTGTTTCAGCTTAACCCCACGGCAGCCAAGCCTCAAGCCGTGCCGACAGAGCCAGCCGAAGGCAGTGATGAGCTGATCCGTATTACCGAATGGGAGTTTGGCTATCAAGCTGTTTCCGCCAGCTTTACTGGTACAGCCCAATTGGCGGACGGTCAGCAAGTCAGTTGGGACTTTTCATTCCAAATGGAATACAGCTGGGCTGCCATCAGCAGCCAGACTCTGCTTGCCAGTGAGTTGCAGGATCCTATCGTGATCAGCCTCAATGGCATGCCGGCTCAACTGAAAGGTGATACCTACAGTTTTGATCTGTTCAATACCGGGGTGCCAGTGCAACTGCCCAATCTGGCGGCTCAGCAGTTTTACTTAGGCT
>SKGJ01000079.1 GCA_007117525.1 Alkalimonas sp. | reverse complement strand
TGCGGCGTCTGCTGGAAGAAACCGCTTTTTCGATGGCCAACCAGGACGTGCGTTATTACCTCAATGGTTTGTTGTTTGAAGTGGATCAGCAACTGGTGCGGACTGTCGCCACCGATGGCCACCGTCTTGCCATGAGCCAGTTGCAATTGAACGAAGCTACTCAGGCTCAGCAACAGCTGATCATTCCTCGCAAAGGGGTGCTTGAGATGCTGCGGTTATTGCCAGACGATGATGGCAGCCTGACCCTGAGTCTGGGTGCCAACCACATTCGCTTGGTCGATGCTGCTTTTAGTTTTAGCAGCAAGTTGATTGATGGCCGCTTTCCTGACTATCGTCGGGTGATCCCGCGCAATAGCACCAAGCAGGTCACGGCGCATCGGCCGGTCCTGAAAGATGCCTGCACCCGGGCTTCCATTTTGTCGAACGAAAAATACCGTGGTGTCCGCTTTAATTTGGCGGCCAATGAACTGCAAATTACGGCCAACAATCCTGAGCATGAACAGGCCGAAGAAGTGATTGAAGTCGAATACCAGGGGGATACGCTGGAAATAGGCTTCAATGTTGGCTACGTGCTGGATGTTTTGAACAGCTTGAACACCGATTTGGTGCTTTTGCACCTGAGTGACAGCAATTCCAGTGTGCTGATTGAAGGGGTTGGCAATGCGCAGGCATCCTATGTCGTGATGCCGATGCGTCTCTAGGCCTGCATGTCGATACAGTTGTTGTCTGTCACTGACTTTCGGAATTTTCAAAGTCAGCAATTTCAGCCTGGCACTGGCTTTAACTTGATTTGCGGTGCCAATGGCAGCGGCAAAACCAGTTTGCTCGAGGCCATTTATTTGCTGGCGCATGGGCGCTCTTTTCGCACCAGCAAATTGCCCCGACTGATTCGCTTTGACACGGATGCGTGCACCCTGCATGCGCGGATAACCAACCAGCAGCAAGACCACTCGGTTGGCATGCAACGCAACCGGCAAGGGGACTTAACCCTACGGTTAAATGGCGACAGTGCCAAACGATTGGCCGATATTGCGCATTTGCTGCCAGTGCAACTGATCACACCGGATAGCTTCCGAATTTTTTTTGGTGGGCCAAAAGAGCGACGCCACTTCTTTGATATGGGATTGTTCCACGTGGAACCATCCTTTTATCAGCATTGGCAATTGCTCAGTAAAGCGCTCAAGCAGCGCAATGCTTTGTTAAAGCAGGGTGGGTCTCTGAGCCAATTTGGCTATTGGGATCAGATCTTCTGCCAACATGCAGAAGCCCTGAACCAACTCCGCCAATACTATGTCCAGCGGCTCAGTAGCGAGTTTGAGCAACTGGTGGCCGAGCATCCGGTGCTCTCGGCCGTGCGACTGCAGTTTTATCCTGGCTGGAATCAACAACTGTCTTTATTGCAGCTGCTGGAGCAAAACCGGGCGACCGATGCCAAAATGGGATTTACCCAGGCCGGACCACAAAAAGCCGATTTACGAATCAAAGTAGAGCAACAGCCCGCGGAAGAAGTGTTATCACGTGGGCAGCTAAAGATGTTATTATTTGCACTTAAAATTGCTCAGAGTAATGTGATTGGTGCGCTTGCTGCAAAGCAGCCCATCCTGTTGATTGATGACCTGGCATCCGAGTTGGATGCCGATTCTATGCGGCAGGTTTTCCAGTTACTGAAAACAATTAACTCACAGGTCTTTGTAACCGCAATTGAACCTGATCCTGTTCTGCAGTGGATGCCGCCCGAAACAACCAGGGTGTTTCACGTGGAACATGGAACCTTGACAGCACGGACTGACAATTATGGCTGAACATGATTACGATTCATCGAGTATCAAAGTATTAAAAGGGCTGGATGCCGTTCGCAAACGTCCTGGCATGTACATCGGGGATACCGACGATGGCTCAGGTTTGCACCACATGGTGTTCGAAGTGGTGGACAACTCCATTGACGAAGCGTTGGCTGGGCACTGCAGCGATATCTGGGTGACGATTTACAGCGATAACTCGGTCTCAGTCCGTGATAATGGTCGTGGCATTCCGACCGATATGCACGAAGAAGGAGTCTCGGCTGCCGAAGTCATTATGACGGTATTGCACGCCGGTGGTAAGTTCGATGACAACTCCTACAAAGTATCCGGCGGCTTGCATGGTGTGGGTGTCTCGGTGGTGAATGCTTTATCCGACAAGTTGGCACTGACCATTCGTCGTAAAGGCCAGGTGTTTGAACAAGAGTACTGCCTGGGGGTGCCGCAAGCGCCATTAACCGTCATTGGCGAAACCGAAGACAGTGGCACTGAAATTCGCTTCTGGCCCAGCCCAACTGTATTTACCGACATCAATTACCATTACGATATTCTGGCAAAACGGCTGCGGGAGCTGTCCTTCCTGAACTCAGGCGTCAGTATTATTTTGACCGATGAGCGCACCGATAAGCGCGATCACTTTAAATACGAAGGCGGTATCCAGGCCTTTGTCGCTTACCTGAACCAAAACAAAACAGCCATCCACCCGAAAGTCTTTACCTTTACCCAGGAGCGGGAGGATGGTATTTCGGTTGAAGTTGCGATGCAGTGGAACGACAGCTATCAGGAAAACATCTTCTGCTTTACCAACAATATTCCTCAGCGTGATGGTGGCACCCACTTGGCTGGCTTCCGCTCAGCTTTAACCCGGGTGCTGAATACCTACATCGATCAGGAAGGTTACGCCAAGAAAATGAAGGTTGCTGCTTCAGGCGACGATGCCCGTGAAGGCTTAACGGCGGTGATTAGCGTCAAGGTGCCGGATCCGAAATTCAGCTCCCAAACCAAAGACAAGCTGGTTTCCTCGGAAGTAAAATCGGCGGTTGAAAGTGCGATGCACGAGCGGTTGAACGAGTACCTGCTGGAAAGCCCGAACGATGCCAAAATCATCGTTACCAAAATTGTCGATGCAGCCCGGGCTCGTGAGGCAGCGCGTAAAGCGCGGGAAATGACCCGCCGTAAAGGCGCGCTGGATATCGCTGGTCTGCCAGGCAAGCTGGCGGATTGCCAGGAAAAAGATCCTGCTTTATCCGAACTCTACATCGTGGAGGGTGACTCGGCCGGTGGCTCTGCCAAACAAGGTCGTAACCGGAAAAATCAGGCCATTTTGCCGTTGAAAGGTAAAATCCTGAACGTGGAAAAAGCGCGTTTTGACAAAATGCTGTCGTCGCAGGAAGTGGGCACCTTGATCACTGCGCTGGGCTGCGGCATCGGTCGTGAAGAATACAACCCGGATAAAATCCGTTACCACAGCATTATTCTGATGACGGATGCGGACGTCGACGGCTCGCACATCCGCACCTTGCTGCTGACCTTCTTTTACCGCCAGATGCCAGAGCTGATTGAAAAAGGCTACGTCTACATTGCACAGCCACCGCTGTACAAGGTGAAAAAAGGCAAGCAAGAGCAGTATCTGAAAGATGAAGCGGCCCGCATCGAATACCTGACCACACTGGCGCTGAACGATGCCAGCCTGCATGTCAACGACAGCGCCCCAGGCATTGGTGGTGCCCAGCTGGAGACTTTGGTCCGTCAGTACCACAAGGTGATGGATACCCTGGATCGACTGGCTCGTAAAATCCCTTACCAATTGCTGCACGAGCTAATTTATGTGCCTTCGCTTAGCGTTGAACAGTGCAAAGATCATGACTTTGGCAGTGGCTGGGTTAAAAACCTAGTCGAGCAACTGCAGGCACAGGAAGGCAACGGCACCAGCTATGTGCATCAGGTGGTTGAAGATCGTGAGCGGCATTTGTTCCTACCCAAAATCACCGTGCGGCAACATGGCATTGATTACGACTATGTGCTGCACCACGACTTTATCAGCTCACGTGATTACCAAAGCATTGCCGCCCTGGGCAATGAAATCCGCGACTTGCTGGAAGAAGGCAGCTATGTCCGCCGTGGTGAAAAGACCAAAGTGGTCAGCAGCTTTAAAGAAGGCCTGGAATGGTTGATGAGTGAGTCGAAGAAAGGACTCTACATTCAGCGCTACAAAGGCTTGGGTGAAATGAACCCCGATCAATTGTGGGAAACTACCATGGACCCCAACACCCGTCGTATGCTGCAGGTTACCATTGAAGACGCCATTGGCGCTGACCAGCTGTTCTCGACGCTGATGGGCGATCATGTTGAGCCGCGCCGGGCCTTTATCGAAGAGAATGCATTGCGGGTCGCCAACCTGGACGTCTAGGTCTGGTAAGCGATTGACGAAACGAACCCAAAAGGGGCCAGCATCTGCCTGCCCCTTTTTACATAGATGGAATACAACACCCATGCAAAAGTATGACTTGAATACCTTTCAGGGCCTGATTCTGGCCTTGCAGGACTACTGGGCGCGTCAGGGCTGTGTCATCGTGCAACCATTGGATTTGGAAGTGGGCGCGGGTACATTTCACCCCATGACATTTTTACGCTCTTTAGGCCCTGAGCCAACCAACGTGGCCTATGTGCAGCCGTGCCGCCGGCCAACCGATGGCCGTTATGGCGAAAACCCCAACCGATTGCAGCACTATTATCAGTTTCAGGTGTTGTTAAAGCCGTCGCCAGACAACATTCAGGAATTGTATCTGGGTTCGTTGCGTGAGTTGGGTATCGATACCCTGGTGCACGATATCCGCTTTGTCGAAGACAACTGGGAATCACCAACCTTGGGGGCCTGGGGTCTGGGATGGGAAGTCTGGCTGAATGGCATGGAAGTGACCCAGTTTACCTACTTCCAGCAAGTTGGCGGCCTGGAGTGCAAGCCGGTATCCGGTGAAATCACTTATGGCCTGGAGCGGCTGGCGATGTACATTCAGGGCGTGGACAGTATCTACGATCTGGTGTGGGCCGATGGACCCTTGGGGAAAGTCAGCTACGGCGATGTGTTCCATCAAAATGAAGTGGAGCAGTCACGCTATAACTTTGAACATGCCGATGTGCCGGCCTTGTTCGCACTCTTTGATCAGTGTGAAAAAGAAAGCCACTACCTGATTGAACAGGGGCTGCCGTTGCCCGCTTACGAGAAAGTGATGAAAGCATCGCATGCGTTCAATATGCTGGATGCACGCCATGCCATTTCGGTGACAGAGCGTCAGCGTTATATCTTGCGGGTACGTACTCTGGCTAAGGCCTGTGCCGAAGCTTACTACGCCGCCCGGGAAGCGCTTGGCTTTCCGCTATGTAAAACCTCAGCGCAGGAGGCATCGTAATGGCGCAGGATTTTTTGGTTGA
>SKGJ01000018.1 GCA_007117525.1 Alkalimonas sp. | reverse complement strand
TGAGCTGGCGATCCCACTGGGCACCGTCAAATCCCGAATTCGTCTGGCGCTGGATCGTTTGAGAGAGGCACTCGATGACACACGCAGTTAAACATCATCCGGGCATTCCGTTACTGGAACAGTACATTGAAGGCACGCTGGAAGCAGACATTGCTCTTGCCGTCGCAGCCCACATTGACTTGTGCCCGCATTGCCAACAACTTTGCCTGGATCTAACGGCGGAGCAAGGTTTGCAGTTGGAGCAGACCGCACCGGCCCGTTCGATGGACAGCACCGATTTTGATGGCATGCTGGCCGATATTCTGGCTGAGGCGCCACTCGATCCATCCGCCACCACAACCAAGCAAGCAACTCATGTTCAAGTTCAGCTGAAGGACAAAACCTTTACTGTGCCCAGAGCTCTGGCTCGGCTGGTAGAGCAGCAGACCAAGTGGACCCAGCTTGGCAGTATTGCCACCAACAAGCTTCCGGCTGGTGATAAACGCCACGTCTCTTTGCTCTACATCGACAAAGACACCGCCATTCCGCAGCATACCCACAAAGGGCTGGAAATCACTTTGGTGCTTAGTGGTAAAATTGTGGATGAACAAGGCAGCTATGGCGTCGGCGACTTGCTGATCAACACCCCAGACGATACCCATACGCCGCGCACCTTGCCCGATGAAGACTGCCTGTGCCTGTCGGTGCTCAGTGCACCGCTGCAGTTTAATAAGGGCATCACCCGCTTGCTGAACCCCTTGCAGCACTTGTTTTACTGATCAACACCCAACCTTTAGGGCCAGTCATTACTGGCCCTTTTTTTGACTAGTTTCCATCCTGAAACGGCGTCCCTGCCGTTTCGCGGAGTCGCCAGGAAAAAACGCGGTTTTTACTGGCTCGCAAAAACAATGGCTTATGCCAATGATTTTGGCAGCCCATCCCTGCGCTGCGTTAGTACCCGCCTTTCAGGACGGTCACTAACTAATCAGCGCCATGCCACCCTTCAGGTTGTACAGTTGGCGAAAGCCTAATCGTGCCAGTACCTGACAAGCCACCAGGCTGCGGTTGCCAGTGCGGCAGACCATCAGCAGGGGCGTATCCTGCTGCCAGTCCGCATGGCTGAGCCTATGGCACAACTTCGACAAAGGCACCTCCAGCACGGTACAAGCCGCTGGCAAGTAAGGCGCTAACGCACCGGCACTTTGCTCATGCGGTTCGCGCACATCAATCACCTGCAAATCATTATGCTGCTGTACAAACTCAGCCAGCTGCTCCGGTGCAATGGTCGCCCTGGCATCGGTTGGCATCACTTCAACCAGACCACAGAAGTGTTGCTCCAGTGCTTGCAACTGGCGTGCCTGAGCATTGGCTGCTTGCTGCCAGTCTTGGACCGGCAAAGCATCTTGCAACAAAGCCTGCAGCAATGGCTGCTCTTCGCAGGCAATGGCCAGGGTGGTGAAAAAACGCTGGGCGTAATCGTGACTGGACAGCAAAACTGTATCCGGCTGAACCAAAGTCTGCAGCTGCTGCAAACTTTGCTGCAATGCTTTGGCATCGCCACCGGCCAAATCTGTTCGTCCCACCCCACCCGGCAGCAGCAAATCCCCGACAAAGGCGGCTCTGAGTACCTGCTGTTGATACAACAAATAGCTGCTGGCACCAGGGCAATGACCCGGCGTATCCAAACGCTGCAAGCGGTACTGGCCACAGCTGAGCGAGTCGCTGTCTACCGGCCAGCCCAATGCATCGGTCGGGTGACGACAATCCAGCTGCAGCAAAGTACAGAGCTCGGAGCGCGCCGACGCATGATCCGGATGTTGATGAGTGTCCAGTACTGCTTGCAGCTGCAATTGCTGGCCCTTGATCATCGCCTGCAAACGCCCCAGCAGTGGCAAGGCCGCATCAATGACGACGGCGGCCCTGGTTTCAGGACAAACCAGCAGGTAGCTGCATAAGCCTTCGTGTTTTAACTGAGTCAGGCCTTTGGTATGCCACTCCAATGTTGGGGTGGCGTCGGTCAGCACCAGGCAATGCTTTTGCACCACAGCAGCCAACTCCAGGATCCGCTGGCAGGCTTGCTGGCACTCAGCTGGCGTCATAGCCGGGCCAAAGGACAAACGAATGGAACCCTGCGAGCGCCATGCTTCCAGCCCCATCGCATCCAGCACAAAGCTACTGGGCACTTTGGAACTGCACGCCGAGCCTGAGCTGACCCGGATGCCGGCAGCATCAAACAAGTCCATGATGTCTTTGCTGTAAAAGCCCGGCACTGAGAAATTAATGGTGGTCGGCACAGCGTAGGGTGCATCGCTGTTGAGCACCAGCTCAGGAAAAACCTGGCTTAAGGCAGTCAGCAGCTGATCCCGGTATTGCCAAAGCCTTGATGCCGGCTGAAATACCGAGCCTTCGGTTTTCAGCAATTCGGAGAAAATGGCATGCAGCGCAGCGACACCGGGTAAATTCTCGGTACCAGAGCGCAAACCGCTCTCCTGCCCTCCGCCCACAATCAATGGCTGATAATGCGCGCCGGCACGGACGTACAAAAAACCGATGCCTTTGGGAGCATAGAGTTTATGGCCACTAAAAGGTGCATAGTCAATGCTGGTACTTTGCAGATCCAGTGTCATTTTCCCCAGCGCTTGCACGCAATCGACCAGCCAGGGAATGTCGGGACGGTGCTGGCGGATACAGACTTCCAGCGCAACTAAATCTTGCATTACGCCGGTCTCGTTGTTGGCCGCCATAGTGCAAATCACCGCAGCTTTGGGCAGGTGCTCGGCAATAAAACGCTGGCACAAGCGCCCATGCCGATCCACCGGGATGGCGCAAAGACTTGCTTCCAAACCCAACAATTCATTCCAATGTTGCAAACTTTGCGGGACCGCTTTGTGCTCTGTGGCGCCATACAACAGCAGGGTGCCAGCACCTGTTCTGCCTTCGGCTTTCGCCTTGGTCAGCGCAGACAACACAGCTGCCTGTATACCCTCAGTGGCACCGGAATTAAAAACAACCTCGCCGTTACCGGCACCAATCAACTGACGGGCCAACTGACGGGTAGCTTCCAGCTCTACTTTGGCTTTAATGCCCGTAGCATGCACACTGCTGGGATTGCCAAAGGATTGCATCATATGATGCTGCACAGCGGCAGCAGCGCATGGCAACACCGGCGTGGTTGCATTGTTATCCAGGTAGATTTCCGTGCGCTTTAAAGGCAAATTTGCAGTCATAACCACTCAGCATATAACAAAAAGGAATAACATATTTCTTTAAATGATACTGTGCTTTGGGGCAGAAAAAAACCGCCGGAGCGGTTTTTTTAGCGGTAGACTGTTATTCCATTAAATCTTTAGGAATGCTGGCTCGCAAGCCAGACCAAATCTTACCGCTTTCCCAACCGTATTTGCGCACCACGGCAATCACCTCATCGTGACGGCCGGCCTCTGCATACGCCAGCAGCTCTTTGTAGTACAAGCGTGCCAGCTCGCGGGCTTCTGGCTGGGAAAAATAAAAGCGGGCGATCTTGGTGTACAAACCGCGAAAACCATTCAGGATCAACACATAAATACGGTTGGATGAATGCAGCGCCAGCTCGTGATTGAGTTCATAATCAAAGTCCGCAAAGGCTTCTGCGCTATCCGGCAACTGATCGGCACCGGCAAAGGCTGCCATGGCTTCTTCCCGATGCGTTTTAATGGCACCACGAATGTAAATGGCGCTGATGTTGGTGCGCGCCGACAACAGCTCGTTGACCAGATCAGGCATCTGATCCTGATCCAACCGTGCAAGAGTTTCCAGAATGTTCAGACCTGAGGTTTCCCAGAAATTGTTCACTTTGGTGGGTTTGCCATGCTGGATGGTCAGCCAACCGTCCCGAGCCAGACGCTGCAGTACCTCACGCAAGGTGGTTCGGGTGACACCAATCAGCTCAGAGAGCTCGCGCTCTGCCGGCAAAATTGAGCCTGGGGCAAATTTGCCATTCCAAATGGAGTCGACGATGTATTCTTCAGCAAAACCGGCAGGGCTTTGTGCTTTGATTAGGTTGGTCATCCGGGAAGATCCACCTTTGCTGTGTTGGCGTTCAAAAATATCGACTGATTGTACCAGAGAACAGCCAGTTAACAAGTAGCACTCCCTATTTGCCGGCAGAATAGTCCCGGATGGTTGTCAGCAAGGGCGCAATGGCATAGAGTAAGTGCCTCAAAAATAAAATTTTCCCGGAGCCCAATGATGTTGGAGTGGCTTAAACAATTCTCACAACAGCGGCGCAGCTGGCTGCTGTTGCTGCTGACCGCCAGCGGCCTGCAATTGACGGCCTTGTATTTTCAATATGGAATGGGACTGGAGCCGTGTATGCAGTGCGTCTACATCCGGGCTGCGGTTGCCGGCATTATGCTGGCTGCATTGCTTGGCTTGCTGGCTCCGGGTAGCTTGCTGCTTCGATTGAGTGCTACCCTGGGCTGGTTGGCCGCTGCAGGCTATGGTTGGCTAGAGGCACGAAAACTGAGCGACATTGAGCAGCTGATTGCTGAAGGCGGTTTTTACAGTTGCGCGCTTTTTGCCGATTTCCCCGACTGGTTACCACTGCACGAGTGGTTACCGGCATTGTTCGATCCGATCGGGCCCTGTGGTGCCATTGACTGGCAGTTTGCCGGCGCCAGCATGGCCGACTGGATGCGGTGGATTTTTATTGCTTATGGTCTGGTGGCCTTGCTTGTACTGGCCTGCCAATGGGTTCGGATTAACCCGAACCCATACAAAGGCTGATTACTCAACAATCGCCAGCAATTCCACATCAAACACCAAGGCGCTGAATGGTGGAATAGCGTGGCCCGCGCCGCGCTCACCATAGGCCAGCTCATGCGGGATGTACAGGCGGTACTTGGCACCGACCGGCATCATTTGCAGCGCTTCGGTCCAGCCGGCAATCACGCCGGATACCGGAAACTCCGCCGGTTCGCCACGCTGATAGGAACTGTCGAACACAGTGCCATCAATCAGGGTACCGTGGTAGTGAGTGCGAACGGTCGACTCACGCGCAGGCTTGTCACCCTCACCCGCGTTCAACACTTCGTACTGCAAGCCTGAGGCTGTGACCGACACTTCGGCGCGCTTGGCATTTTCTGCCAGGAAATCTTGCCCGACTTTGGCTGCGACCTCGGCTTTTTCTGCCTGAGCCGCTTGCATCCGCTGGCTGATTTCAGTGAAGGCGGCACGGATCAGCTCATCAGAGACCGCTGGAGTTTCGCCTTGAAAAGCCGCTTTTAAACC
>SKGJ01000197.1 GCA_007117525.1 Alkalimonas sp. | reverse complement strand
AGACACCTGCCAGCTGGTTTCTTGCAAGGAGTCAGTCTTTGCGGCCTCGTTAGCAGGCTGCATCGCTGCAGACGCTGCTGATGTTGCCGCCTGCCTGACTGCTCGCTGGATGGGCTGCGGCATCATCAGCTCGCCCGGTGCCAATGGCTTTGGCTGATTGGCGACGGCGGCAGGATCCAACTGCTGGACAATCAAGTCGGCCAGACCCAAACTGCCTTGCTGCGCCAAATCCGAGGCCAACTGGTTGTCGTGCATATCCCGATAGAAGCGCGTGGTTTCGCTGTGCATCATGCCATCGGCTTCAAAATGTGCGTTGGCCTCACGCATGCTTTTCAACAGCATGTTCATAAAAATGGCTTCGAACTGCTCTGCCGCCTGCCGCAGTGCTTGCTGCTCATCCTGCCCTGCTGTCTGGCGGATTTGTTGCAAACTGTTGATGTCGTGGTACGACATCGGCTGACGAATCGACTCCATAGCCATGCTCCTAAATCACCACCAGCTCGCCGTGAATGGCGCCAGCCTCTTTTAAGGCTTCCAAAATGGCCATCAAATCACCTGGCGCTGCTCCAACCGCATTGACGGTTCGAACCAGATCGTCCAGCGTCACGCCTGGATCAAATTTAAACATCGGTGAGCGCTCAGGGTTCACATCAATGATGGTGCTTTCTTCAATCATGGTTTCCCCACCCGCTAACGGGTTGGGCTGGATCACGCGAGGACTTTCAGCAATGGTCACCGTCAGGCCACCGTGGGTCACTGCAGCCGGAAATAGCCGGACTTCTTTGCCTATCACAATGGTGCCAGTTCGGGAATTAATAATAATACGGGCTGAACTGCTGGCAGGCTCGAAGGTGAGATTCTCCAACGTCGACAAATACGCCACCCGCTGACTCATATCACGTGGCGCCCGCACCCGAATGGATGAACCATCGAGCGAATAGGCTGTTTCAGGACCAATAAAGTCGTTGATGGCCTCGGCCAGACGCCGCGAGGTGGTAAAATCTGGCCGGTGCAGATTAAAAGTAATGTAATCCCCATCGGCAAAGGGGGATGGCACTTCCTGCTCCACAGTGGCGCCATTTGGGATCCGACCTACCGTTGGGGTGTTGACCATAATGCGTGAGCCATCCATGCCTTCTGCACCGAGTCCACTGACAATCAAGCTGCCCTGCGCCACCGCATAGACCTCACCGTCCAGCCCGACCAGGAAGGTCTGCAATAAGGTACCGCCTCGCAAGCTGCTGGCACTGCCAACGGAGGAAACGGTGACATCAATGCTTTGACCTGGTTTGGCAAAAGGCGGCAACTCGGCATGCACTGCCACCGCGGCGACATTTTTTATTTGCGTGCGGGCACCAGGCGGCAAATTAATGCCGAAGTTGGACAGCATGGCCCGGAAGCTTTGCTCGGTAAAAGGACTTTGTTCGCCGGTACCCGGCAGCCCGACCACCAGACCATAGCCTACCAGCTGATTGCTACGCACCCCTTCCACGTCGGCGACATCTTTCACCCGGGCTGCTTGAACGGTACTGGTTGCCAGCAAAACGCCCATCAGCAGTAATCGTTGCCAGAAGCTCATACCCTTCCTCCTTAAAACGGCCAGGCCGGACCTGAGAAGAACCGGGTAAGCCAACCTGGCGATTGACCACCATGAAAAGCACCAGTACCACTGTACTCAATGCGAGCGTTGGCAATTTTGGTGGAAGCAATGGTATTGTCACTTTCCACATCTTCTTGCCGGATAATGCCAGTCAGACGGATGTACTCACGCCCCGTATTCAGCTGCAACCATTTCTCACCGCGGATCAGCAAATTACCATTGGGCTGTACCTCAATCACATTGACAGTAATATCCCCGGTCAGACTATTGCTCTGATTCGACTTGGCATCGCCTTTAAAATCATTGCTGCTGTTGGTGCCAAGCTGAATGGTATTTAGCTGCCTGCCCCCCAAGCCCACGATGGGATCGATTTGGTGACTGCTGTCCCGCTGGGTTTCGGTGCGGGCATTTTTCGAGGCCTGAGTCCGCTCGCGCAGCACCACCGTAATAATGTCACCTTCACGGCGGGCCCGACTGTCCGAGTACATGCTATTGGCATAGCGAGCCTGGAACAAAGAGCCATTGCGCTCGATGGCTCTGGGCGCAGGTGCTGGCGGCATCGGCGCGTAAAAAGGATCGTCTTGCTTGGGCGGCTGCATACTGGAGCAACCAGCCAGCAAGAGTCCAAAGGTAACCGCAGCTAAAACTCGCATTACCGCCTCCATCCGTTAAAGTTGCTGAATAGCAAAGCCAAGCATCTGATCCACCGACGAAATGACTTTGGAGTTCATTTCATAGACCCGCTGGCTCTCAATCAAATTGACCAATTCTTCCGTCACATTCACATTGGACGTCTCCAAAGCGCCCTGCACAATCAAACCCAGGCCTTCCAAGCCAGGGATGCCTTGCACCGGGTCGCCACTGGCCGCGGTTTCACGAAACAGGTTTTGCCCTATCGGCTCTAAGCCTGCCGGATTGATAAAGTTGGTGACGGTGATCTGTCCCAGAACCGCGTTGTCGGCTTGCCCCGGGATCCGGGCCGACACCTCGCCATCTTGTGAAATAGTAATACCGGTCGCTTCCGGCGGTACCACAATGTTCGGCTCTAACGGAAAACCAGCACCGGAGGTGACAAGGTTGCCATCCTGATCCACGGTAAACTGGCCATTCCGGGTATAGGAAATGGTGCCATCAGGCATCAGGATCTCAAAAAAACCATGCCCCTGGATCATCATGTCCAGACTGTTTTCAGTGGTGATCATGTTGCCTTGGGTAAAGTTCTTTTGGGTAGCCACCACCTTGGTGCCGGCGCCAATCATTAAACCATTTGGCAACTCCGAGTTTTGCGATGAACGCCCACCGGGTTGATTCACATTCTGATACAGCAGATCTTCAAACACCGCCCGGCTCTTCTTAAAGCCAACGGTACTGGCGTTTGCCAGGTTGTTTGAGATCACCGAAATATCGCGTTGTTTGGCATCTAAGCCAGTTTTACTGATCCAAAGTGCTGGATGCATAACAGCCTCCCCGCTTAACCCATGATGTACAGAAGCGAGTCTTGCTTCTGATCGATTTGTTGTGCATTGCGCATCATCTTGACCTGCATTTCAAACTGCCGTTGCAAGCTGATCATGTGCGTCATTTCTGCCACCGCATTAACATTGCTGCGCTCCAGAGCCCGGTTGATTAACACCACATCGGGACTTTCCTGCTCTATCACCCCATCTTTGCGGCGAAATAAACCATCCAGCCCTTTCTCTATTTGTGATAGTTCAGGGTTGACCAGTTTGATACGACCGGCCTCAAACAAAGCCTCTGCTGGCGCCCCTTGTGGCAAGACACTAATGGTGCCATCCTGGCCAACCTCAATTTTGGCCAGGGGTAAAGGCAGCTGAATGGGCCCATCTTCGCCAATCACCGGCAGACCACCTGCCGTTTCCAGCATGCCGAAGGCATTGATTTGCAGGCTACCAGCCCGGCTGTACGCTTCCGAACCGTCAGCCGACTGCACCGCAAACCAACCGTCGCCTTTAATGGCAATGTCCAGATCGCGTTCCGTCATCACCAGTGGACCAGCGTCAAAATTATGACCAGGTCGCTCTGTCATCGAAAAGACCCGGGTCGGCAAGCCGGCACCAAAGGCCTGCATGGCTCTGGCTTGCTCAAAATCCGCTTTAAAGCCTGTGGTGCCTACATTGGCCAGGTTATTCGCCCGGACACTGATTGCATGTTGGTTCTCTTTGGCACCGCTCATGGCGATGTAGAGCAAGTTATCCATCATGGGCTCCTGAAAATTAGCGTTAGTAGCAAATACAATGCAAAACTAATGCCAGCAAATTGAAATAGACGAAGCCTGCATCTTGAGGTCACTTGGGTATAGAACCAACAAAGCCACCCGAAGGTGGCTCTGATGGAAATAAGCAGGAGACTATCGGATCTGCAAGATGGTCTGCTGCAAGGTGCTGTTCACTTCCAGCGCCCTGGAGTTGGCCTGGAAGTTACGCTGGGCATTAATCAAGTCCACCAACTCCGTAGTCAGGTTGACATTGGACTGCTCCAGTGCCGAAGAATTAATAGCGCCAAAGGTGCCCACATTGGCCTGCCCTGCAATCGGCTCACCGGATGTGATGGTTTGTTGCCATGAGGTATTGCCCACTTGCTTGAGTCCCTGCACATTGGCAAACTGAACCAAAGTCACTTGCGCCAGATACTCTTCATCGCCATTGCTGTATGTGGCAAGCACCCGCCCAAAAGCATCGATGTCTACCCCAGTCAGGTTACCGACAGTGGTGCCATCCTGACTCAGGTTGGTAACGTCAAAAGGGGCTGCATACTGCGTAGGTGTTCGGATCCCGGCAGGATCCCTGAAGTTAATCACTACATCGGTCAAAAATTCGGCACCATTGGTGAGATAACCGTTTAGAGGATCATTTAACACTGCAGCGGGTAACGTTAACACTGGTGGTGTCGGAGGAGGGCCAGCCGGAATGACCAACTCACCACTGGAGTCAAACTCCAACGTCGTTGGCCCGAAAGGAGCCGCAGTCACATCATCCCACACAGCAAAAGACTCCCACTCCCCAACAGCCGACTTACGAAAATACATACTAAGGATATGGGGCTCCCCCAAGCTGTCATACACGGTCACAGAGGTCGAGTGGCTATATGTTGCCGGATCTGTCGGCTCAAAAGTCGTGGTATTTATCAGCTCAGACGAGTTCAGGTTTGCGGTCACAAACACATTGTTGGTGGCACGGGGTGCGCCCGCTGTGGTTGGAATGGAAATCGGCTGAGTAGTACTTAAACTGACGGACTGGTTTTGTCCGGTAGCGGGATCCACGCTAAACCCCTGCAAAAAGTTGCCGCGATTATCGACAATAAAGTTGTCTTTATCGAGCTTAAAATTTCCGGCACGAGTGTAAGTAAAGTCACGTGATAAGCGATCCGGCGCAGTGGCAAAGAAACCTTCACCTGTAATGGCCAAATCCAGCGAGTTGTTGGTAAATTGCAACGACCCCTGATTAAACTGCTGCGCGACAACCGAGGTGGTAACACCATCCCCCACCTTGGTTCGGCCGGAAGCAAAAATCGAGGTTGCATACACATCGGCAAACTCGGCCCGCGACTCTTTAAAACCCGTGGTGTTGACATTGGCAATGTTGTTTGCAGTCACATCCAAATCTTTTTGTGCTGCGGCCAGGCCGCTT
>SKGJ01000095.1 GCA_007117525.1 Alkalimonas sp. | reverse complement strand
GATGCGCCCCTTGGCAACAGGGCGGCTGTGGGTTCGCGCCATTTTGGCATCGATTTTTTGATCAACCACATGATTGAGCGCAGCAGCGGCAGCCGACAACAAACCAATCCCCAAGGTTGCCAGCAGCATCACCTGCACATCGGGCAAGCCCGGCACCGCCAGCATCATGCCGACCCAGGCGGTGAGCACCAGCAATGCCACCACCTTGGGCTTGGTCAGCTCCAGATAGTCGCGCCAGCTGGCGATGGCATGGCGATTCAGTTGTTTGGCAATGGCCATTATGCTTTCTCCTGTTCCCTGGTGCAGTGCTTGAGCTGATAGAGGATCACCACCATGCACAGCAATAAATTCGCCCCGACAAAGTTGTGCGCAACGGCATTCAGCAGCGGCAGATGCAACACCACATTCAGTACCCCTAACACAAACTGTAGCAGCAAAATCGCCGCCAGCGCCAGCGCTAGTTTTTTCATCAGGGCGGTTGCCGCTTTTTGCCACAGCAACCAGCTAAAGAAACCGGTAACCAGCAAGGTAATGCCCGCACCAATTCGGTGAAAAGCATGAATGGTTTGGCGCGCATCCTGCGACATCACGCCAAACTCGTAGTCATCGTAGCCAAGGTGCAAACTAAAGGCTTCCCCAAGTGCCAGCCGGCTGGCCCAGCCAGGCTCGCAGATTGGCAGCTCAATGCAGGCAAGAGCTGCGTAGTTGGCGGCGGTCCAGCCGCCAAGGGCAATTTGCAGCGCTACCACCACCGTCGTTGCAATGGCCAGTGGCTTGAGCCCGGCAAGCTGAGCCTCCAGCTTTGCCTGATACTCTGGCCGCAACTGCAGCCAATAGAGTCCAAGCAAGCAGAGCAAGGTAAAGCCACCCATCAGGTGTGCCATCACCACGATGGGTAACAGGCTCAAGGTCACCGTCCAGGCACCCAAGGCGGCCTGGAATATCACCAGGGCCGCCAGCACCGTTGGCAGCAGACGGGGTGCCTGAATTTTGCCAAACCAGCTGATAAAGAAAATAGCCGCGATCATCAAACCCAAAGTGCCGGCAAAGTAACGATGAATCATCTCGTTCCAGGCTTTAAAGGGCTCCAGTGGTCGCTCAGGAAAAGCCTGCTCCGCCTGCGCAATTTGCGCTTCAGTCATCGGCACCTTTAAGAAGCCGTAACAGCCGGGCCAGTCCGGACAACCCAGGCCGGCATCAGTGAAGCGGGTGTAAGCCCCCAGAATAATGACCACCATGGTCAGCAGCAGGGTCCAAGTGGAGAGTTTTTGCAAGAGACCTTTGTTCATACCCGGATCCGATCGTAGTTCATCAGTTTTAACAAATCGCTGCGAATGGCGCGGGCAATATCGGCCGGCAGCTGCTCATCATTGGGCAACGGATAGCGCAGCAGTGCCAGCCCTTGCACATCGACAATCACAATGTAGTTTTGTACCGCTGCATGACTACTGTTAGCCCCCGGTTGCTGCTGGAACACCGGGTATTGCTGCAGAATGGTATCGGCAGGTTCAGTGCTCAACAACCAGGGTTGTACCTGCACCTGCTTTCGCCCCAAACCAATAAAGAGTTGCTGCACCGTATGCAGGCCCTGCTGACAGCGCTCGGTACAGTCGTTTGCCGGGATGACCGCCAGACGCCATACTTTTTCATGCGCCTCCAGACCCGGCAGCACAAAAACCTCTTCCGGCATCCACTCGCCCTGGCTGGCGGTACCCCCTTCGAACCACTCAAAATGCAGTGCCAACTTGGCCAGCAACAGCGGCAACAAGCAAATCGGCAGGAAAATACTGAGAAATTTAGTTTTGTTCATTGTCATCCTCTTTACGCAAACTGGCGGCCAAAGCAACCCCCAATGCAGCCACCCCCAGCATAAACCATTGCAGCGCATAACCGCGATGTTTTTCCGGCGGCAACACCACGGGCTGATAATGGGGAAGAAAAGGGCTTTGTTCCATTTGGTAAATCACTGCCGGCAAAGCCGGCTCTGGCAAGTAGGGGTTGATGCTTTCCAGCTCAATTTGCTGGATCCGCATCGGCCAGTCCCCGCCGGCCTCCAGGTTTTGTCCCAAGCGGAAGCTGCCAAAGGAAGTGCGCAGCAAACCGCGGATTGGCAATTCTTCCGGGATCTCAATGTCAGGCAACTCATTGCGACTGCCGGCAGCCGGCACCCAACCGAGGTTGACCAACACCGGTGGGTCAAAACGGTTAAACTGCACCGGGATCACCACATCGTAGCCAATGCGGCTCTGCACCATTTTGTTGTCCAGCAGCCAGACTCTGGGAGCCAGCCAGCGTGCCTGGTCGGCTATTTGTACCAGGTCGGCTTCGGCCAATGGCAGCTGTTGCAACTGGGTCCAACTCAGCGGGCCCTCGGCCTGCCAGCTTGCCAATTGCTGCAATTGCTGTTCTTTTTCTACCGCACGGCTGAGCTGCCACCAACCAAGCTTGATTAAAATGACAAATACCGTCAAAGTGATCAGCAACCAGACAGGGTGCACCGAGAAGGAACGGCCAGCCATCCTAAAATGCATAAAACCAATCCGGGAGAACAAAAAATATGTGGTTGAATCTTGCCATCATCGCACTACTGCTCTTTATTGTTGTTAACTTATTCCGTGCGCTTTTTACCATGCTACGTAGCGAACCAGGTACAGTGCGGATGAGTAGCTTCCTGGGTAAGCGTGTCTTTTTATCCGCACTGGTGATGCTGTTAATTTTAGTGGCGCTGGCAACCGGCGTGCTGACGCCAAACCCGCGTCCCTACTAAACGAAAAAATTAAGGCAAAAAGCCGGGGCGCTCCACCCCGGCCGGTTAAAACACGTAGACCAGACAGAACACAATCACCCAGACCACATCGACAAAGTGCCAGTACCAGGCACCGGCCTGGAACGCAAAGTGTTTCTCTGCAGTAAAGTGACCTTTCAGCACCCGCAACAGCACAAAGAACAAAATCAGCGCGCCCAACAGCACGTGCATGCCATGAAAGCCGGTCAGGATAAAGAAGGTATTGCCATAAATCCCTGAGTCCAAACGCAAGCCAAGGTCGCGGTACGCCAGGATGTACTCATAGCCTTGCAGCCCAAGGAAGATAACCCCAAGGATCAAGGTCACCAACAGCATGCCGGTCAACTGGCCGCGTTTGTTTTGCTCGATGGCAGTATGGGCAAAGTGCAGCGTGATGGACGAGGTAATCAAGATCAGGGTGTTGATCAATGGCAAGCCCCAACCCATGGCCTGGGTCTCGGTGCCACCTGGCGTGGTAAGCAATGGCCAGACGGCTTCGAAATTCGGCCACAGAATGGCACCGGTCATTTCGTTGTTGCTGGCCCCGCCCAGCCAAGGCACGGCAATAAAGCGAGCGTACAACAAAGCGCCAATCAGGGCGGCAAAAAACATGATTTCGGAGACGATAAACCAGCTCATGCCCTGTTTGAAGGAGCGATCCATCTGCGCGCTGTACAAGCCCGACATGGATTCATCCACCACATTTTTAAACCAGCCATACAGCATTACAAACAGGATAGCGATGCCGAGCAGCAGCATGTAACCACCCCAGCCGCTTTGGTCCTTGCTCATGTCAATTACATAAAAGCCGGCCCCTAAGGCAATAAAAAACAATGCAATGGCACCGACCAGTGGCCATGGGCTCTGATCAGGCACGTAATATTTTTGGTAGCCTTCGTTATTCATTCTTATTCCCCAAACTCTTTGGCACTGTCGTCTTGTTGCCCTGGCTGCCACTGACTGGTGACATCGTACAGGGTGTACGACAGCGTAATGGTACTAAACTGAGATGGCAGCGCCGGATCCACATAAAATTGCAGCGGCATCAGCATGTCGTTGCCGCCCGCCAGGTACTGCTGGGTAAAGCAAAAGCATTCAATTTTATGGAAGAAAAGCGCCGCCTGACCGGGTGAGACAGAGGGCACAGCCTGACCCACAATGGCCTGGCCGGTCGGGTTCTCTGCCAGATAATTCATCACGTGGATTTCGCCCGGGTGCACCCGCATTCGGCGCACCTCGGGTTTAAAAATCCACGGCATCTGCTGATTGGGCCGGGCAATAAACTCAATGGTAATTTCCCGGCTGGTATCGACAATGGCAGCCTCAGCAGATACCGGTTCGGATGCTGTTTTGCCGTTGATGCCGGTGATCTCACAAAAGACATCGTACAACGGCACCAAGGCGTAGCCGAACGCAAACATGGCAACCACCAGCAAGCTTAATTTGCCAATCAGGGTGCTGTGTTTCGCATTCATAGTGGCCTCCTATTTCACCTGCGGTGGGGTATCAAAGGTATGGTACGGCGCCGGTGACGGCACTTCCCATTCCAGGCCTTCAGCGCCTTCCCACGGCTTAGCCGGTGCTTTTTCGCCGCCACGGATGCACTTCACCAGCACCCAGACAAAAATCAGCTGCGACAAACCAAACAGGAAACCACCGACACTGATAAAGGCATTAAAATCTGCGAACTGCAAGGCGTAGTCCGGGATCCGCCGCGGCATACCGGCCAGGCCAACAAAGTGCATCGGGAAGAACAGCAGGTTCACCGAAATCACCGAGCACCAGAAATGCAGTTGGCCCAGTTTCTCATCGTACATATGGCCAGTCCATTTCGGCAGCCAGTAGTAAGCGGCGGCAACCAGCGAGAAAACGGCCCCCGACACCAAGACATAGTGGAAATGCGCCACCACAAAGTAAGTATCGTGGTACTGGAAATCGACCGGCGCAATCGCCAGCATCACCCCGGACAAGCCCCCAATGGTAAAGAGCACTATAAAGGCCAGTGCAAACATCATCGGTACTTCAAAGGTCATGGCGCCACGCCACATGGTGGCCACCCAGTTGAACACCTTGACCCCGGTGGGCACCGCAATCAGCATGGTGGTGTACATAAAGAACAGGGTGGCGTAGACCGGCATGCCGGTGGTGAACATATGGTGGGCCCAGACTAAGAAGGACAAAATGGCGATACTGGCCGTGGCATAGACCATGGAGGCATAGCCAAACAGCTTTTTACGGGCAAAGGTGGGTACGATGGCGGAGATAATACCAAAAGCCGGTAAAATCATGATGTAGACTTCCGGGTGACCGAAAAACCAGAAAATATGCTGGAACAACACCGGATCACCGCCGCCTGCCGCATCAAAGAAGCTGGTGGCAAAGTACTTGTCGGTCAACACCATGGTTACCAGACCGGCCAGTACTGGCATCACCATGATCAGCAAGAAAGCGGTGATCAGCCAGGTCCAGACAAAGAG
>SKGJ01000224.1 GCA_007117525.1 Alkalimonas sp. | reverse complement strand
GTCCTCACTGGCCTGGATGGCTTGTGTCGCCTGTTCTAACAATGCATTCAGCTCCATCGTTTCCTCAGCTTCTTTGTCAGTAAATTCTCATTCGTCGTCGGCCAACACGGCTCTGACAAATGGAATGGTAATTTTTCGTTGATGAACAATACTGGCTTGATCCAGCGCGTCCAATATGGCCAGCAATGCACGGATATCGCGTTGCTGACGGTTCAGTAAATAACGTGCCACATCGCTGCTTAGTTCCATGCCTCGCAGATGGGCTTTGTGTTGCAGCAGCAGCTGTTTGTCGGCATCGCTTAACAGCCGCAATTGAAAGCTGGTGCATGCCTGCAGCCGTGACACCAAATCCGCCAATTGCAGTCCCAACTGCGCTGGCGCCTGATTCGCGACGATGATCAGACAGTTGCCTTGCTCGGCCATACGATTGTACAAATCAAAGACCGCGGTTTGCCAGCTCAGATCGGTGGCAATGGCCTGAACGTTATCCAAACAGACCAGGTCCAAATGCTCGAGGTCGTCCAGCACCCGGGCGTCCAGTTGTTGCCAATGCTCCAGCGCTAGCAGCTGACTGGTCAAACCCATTTCCTGCGCCTGGACGCAGGCGGCGTAAAGTAAATGCGATTTACCGCAGCCGCTGGCTCCAAACAAATACAAAGGAGCCTTGCCAGCAGGCTGAGCTAAATACTGCCGGATATAGTCAACCGCAGGGTGCGGTGAGGGACTAAAAAAACTGTCCAAAGTTTCATCTTCCGGCAAAGTAACCGGCAAGGTAAATTGCGTTGGCTGCATCTAGCGACGTTCGTAATGCAAACGGATAGGCTCAGAGCCCGCCGGAGCCCGCAAACTGAAACTTTCCACACTCTGGTTACTCAGGAGGCTAAGCGATGGCTCCAATGCAACCAGCTGCAGCCACTCCTGTTGCGGAATGGCCAACCGCAAATTGACCCGCAAGTTGGTTGCATCCCGTTGTTTTATATCAACCTGCCCGACACCTGGGAAACTTTCCAGCAACCGCTGCAGTCGCACCCAATCCGACCAGTCGTCAGCCCCGGAAATACTCAGTTCAAGCGACTCACTTTCCGTCAGGTAACGCACTGCATAACGCTGAGCAAGCTGAACCGCCAATGCATCAATCATCTTGGCTGCCACCTCAACCGGATCTTGGCCCGTCAGTTCAAAACGCTCGACCCGCCCCTGGTGATCAAGCTGCCAAAACAGCTGATGAGTCAGGCCTTGTTCTGTGTTGCTGTCACTCAGCTGCACCGTGACAATCAAATCGGGCTGATAGCGCGCACTGGCAGTGCGAATTTGCTGCCAAAAACCGGCCCAAACATCGGTCTCGTTCAGGTTGAGCAAATCCTCCATGTCGTACAAAGGCCAGATCAGCGGCAAAAGGTGTTGCTGTGCCTGCTGTTGCATGGCGGCCACCAGCTCGTGTTGCCGCTGGCTGACAAAGCGGCGCTCATAATCCTCTTGCTGCACCAGCCAAATCAACACCTGAGGGCGTCGGGTATCCCAAATAAGCAACTGCTGCTCACGAAAGAGTTGTTGGATTTTTTCCTGATCAATTAGTACCCGAACT
Organism: Alkalimonas sp.; assembly: GCA_007117525.1. Taxonomy (GTDB): domain Bacteria; phylum Pseudomonadota; class Gammaproteobacteria; order Enterobacterales; family Alteromonadaceae; genus Alkalimonas; species Alkalimonas delamerensis. Next base: position 3,726 of record SKGJ01000224.1, on the reverse strand, counting down.
TTCGGCCCTTGTTCAGTGCGAATGGCTTCAAATTGCTTGACGTAGGTATTGGCGCGTTGCCGCTCTTGTTGCACCACGGGGTGCGACAACACATCGGGATCGGCCGCTATACGGCGAATGACTTGCTCAAAGGCTTCACGCTGCCACTGTTGGCGTGTCTGCTCAGCAGGGACCTCAGCGGTATAGAAAGGACTGGCAACCGGGGCTGAGACTGGCAGCATCAATATCAGACACAGCAAGAGTCCGAACAGCAAGCTGTTAAGCCCGGGAAGCCATGCTGAGTACTGTGCTGGATGCGGACGGGTCATCGGTTGCCTCATACGTGATAAAGCCACCAAATTGGTGGCTCAGAAGTTAATCCAGGGGAACACCCAAACGTTGGGCTACTTCTTCGTAAGCTTCCACCACGCCCCCAAGCCCCTGCCGAAAGCGATCTTTATCGAGTTTTTTACGGGTGGCTTTGTCCCACAAGCGACAGCCATCGGGAGAGAATTCATCACCGAGTACAATTTGGCCGTTAAAGACACCAAACTCCAGTTTAAAATCAACCAGCAGCATGCCCGCTTCATCAAACAGCGCACTAAGAACCTCATTGACTCGCAAGGTCAGACGTTTCATCTCGGCCAATTGTTCTGCGCTAGCCCAGCCAAAAGACACCACATGCGACTCATTGATCATCGGATCGTGCAAGGCATCATTTTTCAAAAACAGCTCGAAAGTAGGCGGGGTCAACGCCATGCCTTCCTCAACGCCTAAACGCTTGACCAAAGAGCCTGCAGCAAAGTTTCGAACCACGCACTCGACCGGAATCATTGCCAGCTTTTTGACCAGCACTTCGTCATCCGCCAGCAAGGCTTCTACTTGCGTTGGGATCCCGGCTTGTTCCAGCTTTTGCATAATGAAAAAGTTGAACTTATTATTCACCATGCCTTTACGGGCAAGCTGTTCGATACGCTCGCCATCGAAAGCTGAGGTATCGTTACGAAAATGCAGGATTAGTTTGTCTGCATCGGTAGTGTGATAAACGGTTTTGGCTTTACCACGGTACAACTCGGTTGTTTTATGCGCCATCTGCAACTCCGGCCTGAGCAAAATTTCAGGGCGCAAAGTATACGAGGCTTTGCGCCAATCTCAAATCAATTTTTAACGCTGCTTACAGCTCAATGCGTGCTTCTGCAATCGCAGCTAACAATACCGGTTCCATCTCATCCAACGTAGTCTGTGGCAATGCCTGGCCAGCCGCATCCCGGAAGCTAATGCTGGTTTGTTGATCGACCCGGCTTAACACCACCTGGTAGCTGCCTTCGGCGATCGGTAACACTGGCCGGGCTTTGCGACGAAATACCCGGGAAAAGATCCCCGGACGAGGCTGTTGGTAACTCAGGTAATAGGTTGAGCTCGAGCGGTTTAAATCCGTCACGGTCAAGCTAAGCTCATCAAACAAGGACTCCAGTTGCGTCCAGACGACTTCAAGGCTTTGCTCCGACAAGAATGTTGCGGCCCCGTTGCCATCCAGCCCCAACTCCAGGCTGCTATCGCTTGGTCGACTACGCCGTAACTGCGCTTGTCTGAACTCATCATCCCCGACAAAGGCCGTAAAACGGTTTAAAAAGGCCGCTTCCTCTCGCTTTACACCTGTAGCCAACAGAGGCTGCCCTTCCTCGAAATATTGATGCTCGAGCATTTCAACCAAAACTGCAACGCTACGACCATGTGGTCGTGGCTCCATGCTGACCCGAAACTTTGCCTGTTGCCGAGGGCGTTCAGATTTCCAGAACCAGGCTCCTCGGGTACGGCTTTGAACCACCCAGTCGGTGGTCCAAACCAGCTCTTCCGCTCTTTGGTAACGGATGCCCTGTTCATTGAAAAACTCACTGAGCTTGGTTTCCAAAAATGGCTGCAGTTCACCACTGTAATCATTGCGATCAAACCAGATCCGAGCTCTGGTTTCCTCTTCGTCAACCCGACTGCTGGTTGATAAGGTGACGACCAACCCAGGAGGCTTGGTATCTACCAGTTGCTTTGTCGCACGAGTCTCAGGTATGTCAAACTGTGCAGGCTGCGGCGGCATACTAAGGTGAGCGGGGACTTGCAAAGGTTGACCCGCTATCGGCTCAGGGTCGGCCTTAGGTGAAGAGAAGATAGAGCAGCCGCTCAAAAGCAGACTGGCAAGGACACAACTGGTTACCGAATAATGCACCTGGTAAACTCCTAAAAATCAATACTGGCGTGATCTAATGCTTGTTCGATACCGGCTTGGTGAATTGGTTCAAGCGTGGTTAAAGGTAAGCGAACAAAATCAGAGGAAATAAGACCCATATGAGCAAGCGCCCATTTGACAGGAATGGGGTTGGCCTCAACGAACAACTCTTTGTGCAGTGGCTGTAATGCAGCATCCAGACTGCGGCAGCGAGCGTCATCCTGTGCAGCCGAAGCTCGCACAACAGCAGCAATCTGAGCCGGTGCTACATTGGCAGTCACCGAAATAACGCCATGACCTCCAGCCAGCAAAAACTCGGCACTGCTGCCATCGTCGCCACTAAAGAGGGCAAAATCTGCCGGACAGCAGTCTTTTAAATCCTGCAACCGCTCCAGTGAACCGGTGGCTTCCTTGATACCCACGATGTTTGGTACCTTGGCAAGCTCAGCCACGGTTTCAGGCAGCAAATCGACCGCCGTCCGGCCAGGCACATTGTACAATAGAATAGGCTTGTCGGTCGCTGCTGCAATGGCTTCAAAGTGCAGCTTCATGCCTTTTTGCATTGGCTTGTTGTAATAAGGCGTTACGGTTAAAAAACCATCGACGGCCAGGCTGTCAAACAACCTGGTTTTCTCGACCGCGGCTTTGGTGCTGTTAGCACCATTGCCAACAATCACCGGAATAGCACCCGCTACTTGTTGGCAGACGGCCTTGACGATGGCAATCTGTTCATCCTGCTCCAGCGTAGCGGCTTCAGCTGTGGTGCCAAGCACCACCAAGCCATCGGTTCCAGCGTCCAAATGAAGACGAACCAATCGCGCCAAGCTGGCAAAATCTACCTCACCCGATGCCAGCATGGGGGTGATCAAAGCCACATAACTGCCTTTCAACATGCGCAAAATATCCCAAACTCTCTCAAATTCGTTTCGGGCGCCTATGTTAAAGACTGCGCCTCTTAAACACAAGGTTCGCATGAAAACATCTGATAGCTCTATTGCATGACAGCCAGCAGCGTTATGGTACACTTAGCCACCATTTTTACGGACAGGAACGGTCATGACGCAACATCTGGTGGTGACAGCCATTGGTACCGACCGCACGGGTCTGGTGAGCCAACTGGCAAGGCTGGTCACCGATTGCCACTGCAATATCCTCGACAGCCGCATGGCGATTTTTGGTCATGAGCTGACCTTTATCATGTTACTGGCTGGTGATCCCAGTGCCATCAGTCGCGTGGAACACCTGCTCCCCAGTCTGGGCCTGGAGCTGGATTTGCTGACCATGATGAAACGCACGCCAGCGCAGGATTTACCCCCGGTGGCCAGTCACGCAGTACTTAGCTATCAGGGACCGGACAAAGTTGGAACCTTGCGTGCTATTACCGCCTTGCTGGCTCAACATCAGGTCTCCATCACGGCTTTACGCTCCAAAACCATTGCCAGAGAGGATGCTCAATGGATGGAAGCCAGCATGACGTTGCAGTTTTTGCACGACCATCCGGTCTCTGAGATCAAACAGGCAGTGAT
>SKGJ01000038.1 GCA_007117525.1 Alkalimonas sp. | reverse complement strand
TTAGTCTGGCAGAGTTTCCGGCTATGGCGGAACTGGTGGCACCTTATCCGATGGTTTCGGTATCCTGCGGTGAACATCCGCTCCATCAAACCGCAGCCTTGGATGCAGAGCTGTTGTTGCGTTTGTGTCAGGCTCCCGAGGTGGTTGCTGTTGGTGAGACCGGGCTCGATTTTTATTACGCCGCAGATAGCAAAGCAGTGCAGCAAGAGGCTTTTGCGCAGCATATCGATGTGGCCTGTCAGTTACGTAAACCTTTGATTATTCATACCCGTGATGCCCGGGCCGATACCTTGGCGCTGATGCGTGCTGGCCAGGCCAGCCATGCTGGTGGTGTCTTGCACTGTTTCACCGAGAGCTGGGAAATGGCCAAAGCAGCACTGGATATGGGGTTTTACATTTCCATTTCCGGCATCATGACCTTTAAAAACGCGGTGGAGCTGCGCGAAGTGGTGAAAAAACTGCCACTGGATGCTCTGCTGATTGAAACCGACTCACCTTATCTGGCGCCGGTGCCTCAACGAGGCAAGACCAATCAGCCGGCTTATGTGGCGCATGTAGCTGAGGCGATTGCTGAGCTGAAAGGGGTTTCGCTGGAGCAGCTTGCCGCCCAAACCACCGACAACTTTTATCGGCTGTTTTCCGGGGCAAAGCCTGCATAAAAAAGGCCCAGAACTAATCCTGTTCTGGGCTCAGGGGAATGGCTCATCGGGAATGAGCCGTGCGCTATCGAAAACAACTATCAGGGAGAAACTGTTTTCAAGTGTAGTAACTTTGATGCTGTTTTTCCTGCAAGGTTCCTGTAAGGTGTGACAGCATTATCGGAACTTTTTCCCCAGCTTGCTCAGCACTTATCCCCAGCTTATCCTCTGAAGCGCTTATTATCCCTTACTTGTTGCTGTTTTCATGACAGCTAATGCTACGATTTTTAATAACTAAATATTTTTCTATTGTGTTTTTTATAGAAAATTAATCTGAAAAAAAATAGCTGTCAGCTCTTGTGCTTCAGTTGATAAAGTGAAATCTAAACTACCTGCCTTTCCTAAGCTATTGATTAACTCTACAAAAAAGGTAAGAATGCTTTGTAACTCTTTCAGTTGAAAGGAAAGCATCATGTCCTCCTCGTCGACAGTGCTGCAAAACAAAGTCTTAGCACCCAAGATGAAGGTGCTGGCGGTCACCCAGCCAGGTCCCGAAAGTCAGCTTCGAATGGAAGAAGCGCCTTTGCCCAGCTTGCTGAATGGTCAGTTGCTGATTGAAGTTCAGGTCGCCGGTGTGAACCGGGCGGATTTAATGCAGCGCAGGGGTTTGTATCCGCCGCAGCCGGGAGAAAGTCCAATTCTTGGGCTGGAGGTCAGTGGCGTGGTGGTTGCGGTGCAAAACTCTGAGTTAGAGCACTGGCTTGGCAAGTCGGTGATGGCACTGGTACCTGGCGGTGGCTATGCTCAGTATGTAAAAGTGCTGGCCAGCCACTGCATGCTGGTTCCTGACGGTTGGAGCTGGCAACAGGCAGCGGCCATGCCAGAGGTTTTTCTGACAGCCTATCAGTTGCTGTTTTCGTTGGGGCACTTGCAAGCCGGTCAGCGTGTCTTGTTGCATGCCGGGGCCAGTGGGGTAGGAACCGCTGCGATCCAGCTTGCGCTGGCACGGGGAGCAGAGGTGGCTGTGACTGTTGGCAGTGATGAAAAAGCTGAATTTTGTCGCAGCCTTGGAGTGAGCTGTGCCATCAATTACCGTAGTGAAGACTTTGTTCAGCGTATTCAACAACATTGGTCCGATGGTGCCCAACTGATTTTGGATCCGGTGGCTGGCGATTATATTGCAAAAAATGCCCGTATATTGGCGATGGATGCTAAAGTGGTGGTCTATGCTTTGATGGCAGGGCGGCACGCGGAGCTTGATCTGGCGCCTTGGTTTCGCAAAAGGGCACAATTGATTTGTACCACCTTACGCAACAGATCCGATCAGTACAAGAGCAAGCTGGTTGCTTCGTTATGGCAGGATTTTTCCGCTGACTTTAGTCAGGGGCGTATCCAGCCAGTGCTGCATCAGGTCGTGCCCTGGACGGATGCAGAGCAAGCTCACCGCTGGCTGACAGAGAACAAAACCATGGGGAAAGTGGTGTTGCAAATCAAAGACAGTGCATCGACACCACCACTCGTTTAAGACCGAATAAGGAACGGATGTCTATGAACTTGGGAAAAATAGCCAAGTCCAGTTACAGCAAAGCTGTACAAACCCTGATCCATAAAATATACGATCAGACCGAGGTTCAAGACTCTCTTTACGAACAAGCGCTGTTGTACTTCTTAGATGCCGATAAACTGCTGCAGCAACAACGTGCGGCAGAGCAAGAGGCTTTCTTGTACCGCGAGCGCTTGCAGCAGGTCACAGGCTCAGATCAGGCGAAGATAGAGCAACGCTTACAACAGGCGGAGAAGAGCCTGACCAGCATGCAGCAGGGAGTTGAAGAGCTTCGCAACGCACGTCTGAGTCAGTTAAAAGAGCTGTGCTACAGTATTTTAGAAATGGTTGAGGGAGCCGATGCCGATGAAACCAATGCCTTAACGGCCAAGCTCTTGGGCAGCATTCAACTGCTTTCACCGACCGAAGGCAAACAGGTCGCGCGTAGCAATCAAAAAAGCAAGCACCTGTACAAAGCTGTGCTGGCTTTGCGGCTGCTGGATCGCTTGTTGCTGGATCAGCAAATTACCAACAGCTATGTGCTCAAGCGCTATCAGCACAATGAAGGCAAAGAGCTGGAAGTGACGGGTGGCCGAAGCTATCAGCCTTTTCGCGACGATGTACAGATCCCTCTTTTAATGGCTGCACTCATTCAGGACATTGGTCAACAGCACCCTGACGCGCAACGAATTTTACGTGGTGAGGATGGCAGTCAGGATGAGTTCCGGGTGTTGGACAACCCTGAGCGGTTGGCCATGCTGCAAACCAATTACAAGGAAAGCCTGAAGTTTCTGACCCAGGCTTTGGGTAAAGACCGCTACATTGGCAACAGTAAGGATGAGCGGGATTGGTTTGAGCGCAATGAGCAAGAAAAACTGGGTTTTATGGTGACCTTGCTGAAGAACTCGATTAAACCTGAGCAAGGCATTGGCAATCTTTTGAAGATACCGCAGATCTACACCTCGGTGGTGTTGTCCACCAAGCACAATTACAGCTACGAAAGCTTACCGAAGGTAGGCTTGGTGATCGACAAAGCGGTGGAGAAGGGCATGTGCAGCAAAGCTGCTGCCGATGCCTTGATGCAAATCACCGGAATTTTCCCGCAGGGCTATGGCATTACCTTCATTCCTAAAGACTCGGATCGGCAGGATCTGGATCGTTACGAGTACGCCATCGTCACTGCTTTGTACCCGCCGCATCCCAATGTGCCGATTTGTCGTATGGTGACACGGAACTTGTCGTACCAAATTTCAACCATGGGTTGCACCATCCGGGTCGAGAACAATTTGTTTTTCCCTCAAGCACGCAAGAAGCTGGAAAAAATTAAGCCTGAACGGTTAAAAGAAATCCTAATGAAGTTGGTTTCCAACTATGAGGAGCGAAAAGACATGGACTTGATCCCCCGCTGCTGGCATCCCGAGGAATACTTTTCTTACGCCCGCAATCAAAATCTGTGGAACAAGGTGATCAACCAGCAGCTTTAATCGGTATTTTGGGGCCCTTGCCGCTGAGCCAATCGGCTGACAATGGTCTCAGTGCTATCCGTCGGCTCAGCGGTTGGCTGCTCCTTGTTTGAATCGCCTTCAGTCTTGGTTGAACCAGGTTTCGTATTCGAGTCGGGCGTTTCTTCATCGGCGGCTTGTCCGGGCTCTTCGTCCGGCTCTGTTGGGTCGATAGCTGAGGACGGCTGCTCGGCCTGGGCCAGTTCGCTTTGTTCAGTCTGCGGATCGTCGCTGTCATCGGTATCGACGTCGTTATCCAGCATTTGTGCTTGCACCACTTCTTCATCGACTCGGGGATCCAGCGCCGCAGAAAGTGGTGATGAAAACACATCGCTGGATGCCATCACGTAATCATCGGGCTGTTGAGAAGCCACAATGCGGGCAGCTTGCTTTTGGCTGTAGTTGACGCTCTGCAACCGCAAAAACAGCAAAAAGCTGCACAGCCCCATAAAACCATACAACATAAAGTTGCCAAGCAGCTGCATCAAGGCGGATGCCAGCAAGGGACCAAGGCAGGCACCGATGCCAAAGGTCAACAGGATAACCGCCGATAACGAGACCCGCTCATCTTGCTCGGCATGCTGATTGGCAAGGGCCGTTGCTATCGGGTAGAGCGTAAAAGCTAAAAAGCCAAAGCAAAAGGTGGCCAGCAGCAAAATGTGGCCAGACAGCGGCAAGATGGCAATGAGCAGCACCACTAGTGTGAGTAAGGCGCTGTTGGTGCGGAGTAACCGACTGCGAGGGATCCGATCCGACAGTTTACCCATCGGCCATTGTGCCACCAGACCGGCGATAATGGTGACCGCCATAAAAAGAGCCACCTGCTCATTGGCAAGACCGGTGTTGCTGACATAGGCAGGCGCCAAACCATAAAAGGCACCGACAATGATCCCCGCCACCGTGATGGTGGTCAGTGATTGCGGCATCCGTTGCCAAAAGGCGCTGATTTGTAACGGTGCAGGGTGCAACGGCGCAGGGTGGATGCGCCGGGTAATGCCTATCGGAACAATGGATAAAGCAAAACCAATGGCAACCAGCAGGAGAGGTTCCAGTCCGAGCTCGGGGAAGGAGCCAATGATCAGCTGGCCAGCCACCATACCGAAGTAAGACACAATCATGTAGCTGGCAAAAACAGCACCGCGTTGGTGGTTATCGGCTTGCTCGTTGAGCCAGCTTTCCAGCACCATGTACTGGCACATCATGCCCATGCCCACCAAAAAGCGCAGCAACAACCAAAAAGTGAGATCCGGCACCAGACCATGACCAAGTGCTGAAGCGGTGACCAGGCCGGTGCTAGCGACAAAGGCGCGAATGTGGCCAACCCGGGCAATCAGTTTGTGGCCAACTTTTGAGCCCAGCACCAATCCGAGGTAGTACAGCGACATCAGGCCACCAATCCAGAGCTGGTTGACCTGCTCTTTGGCCAGATAAAGCCCCAGATAGGTGGTGAGCAAACCGGCGCCTAACACCATTAGAAAGGTGGAGAAGTACAGGGATGAGAAAGCCCTGAAAGGTCCGGTTTGCTGCATGACGCCTCCGTGTTGTGATGGCTTATTTCACCCGCATACCTGGAGTGGCACCGCTGTCCGGTGACAAAATAAACAAGTCGCTGCCACCTGGGCCTGCTGC
>SKGJ01000419.1 GCA_007117525.1 Alkalimonas sp. | reverse complement strand
TGGCAATGCCGGGTTGCGCCTGACAGTGCTGACGCAATTGAAACATGCTGATTTGTTGCGCCACCAGCTCTTCCAGGATCAGACGCTGTTGAGCCGGGTGCTGCCCTTCTTCCAGTTGCTCTAGGCTGGCATCCGGCGGTGGCCGATGCAAGTAGCACAGGGCGTCGGTCAGAGTCCAGTTGCGTTGGCCCTGCGCTGGCAAGTATTCATCTGGTGCGAAGCGCTGCAGGTAGCTAAGTGCCAATTCGGTTAGGTTGCGCCAGCTGGCTTGCTTTAAGCCTTCAGTGGTGGGGTAGATGGGGGTCAAGCTCTCTGCGACAGTCAGTTCGCTGTCGTTCTGCACCAGTTTGTATTCCGGGTGCATCATTTCCAGACCACGCATACCGCGTCGCGCCTCACCAAAGCAGCGCAGCTGCACCCCAGGCGTAACGGCTTCTTTTTGCGCGGCACTGAAATGAAAAAAACGCAGGCTTAGGCTGCCGCTGTGATCACGCAGTTTCACCAGCCAGGAGCGGCGCTTACCAAACTGAATTTCACTGCTTTGCACTGTGCCTAAAATGGTGGTGTGCATGCCGGGTAGTAAATCGGCAATGGCGCAGACCCGGGTGCGATCTTCGTAGCGCAGCGGCAAATGAAACAATACATCCTGCACACTGTGGATCCCCAGTTTGTGCAGCCGCTCGGCCATTTTACTGCCGACCCCTTTTAACTGGGTAATGGCAAGGTTGTTCAGTTGAGTTGCGGTCACGCACAGATCCATGGTGTTACTTAATTGTGTCAGTGTACCCTGAACAAGTAGGGTGAAGCCAGAGCAGGGAACCAGAGAGCAAGTTCAGTGGTGTTTGCTCCTGCTTTTTTGGGTTCAGGGTGCCGTCGGCTATCATGGAGGCAATTGCCTGTTGTAACATCGGCTTCAGGTGGGCTTGTGCACTCGAGCAACAGAGTGAACAACAGGTTTCTAAGCATGCATAAATGTCAGAATAAATCCAAAGTTCAGCTTAGCACAAAACTTCCTAAAAGCAGTCTCAAGTAACTCAGTCAGTGGTCTGAAGCAACGGCTTGTGGCAAATGATGAAAGTAATGCGGGATTAAGCCATCGGCTATCATCGTTTCAATGGCCTCGGCCAGCTGTTGGCGAAGGTGGGCGTATGGACTGGCTTTGGCCAGAGCTAAATGCACGAAGCGAGCCTCATCCGGTTCAAGATCCAGACTGGCTACTTTGAATTGCCCATGGTAATCCGGGTTGCTTTGAATACGGTTTCGTGCCACTTCAAAGGTACTGATCAGGGCATCGCCGCGCCCCATCAGCAGCATTTGGAGCCCGGCATCCTGAGAGTCGATGGGGATGCTGCGTGGCTGTTGAGCGAGCTGCTTCAGCGCCCGGTGGTTGTAGTTATAGCCTCGCACCACAATTAAGTTAAGCTCTGCCAACTGATGGAAATACCGCACATCCGGGCGGTCTTGGCGAATTAGTAAGACTTCAGTTCTGGCCCGGTCAAAAGGGATCAAATGCATATAGCGGCGGCGGTCCGGGCTGTCATTCAGGCGTATCATCAGGTCCGTTTTGCCTTGCTCCATTTGTCGTAAACAGCGCGAGAAAGGGGTGTTTGGGCTAAAACGCAAACGAAAGCCGGCACGCTGTGCCAATTCTTGCATGAAATCGACGGTAGGCCCAAAAGGCTTGCCAGTATCTGGGTAATCATGACGGTTGGGCAGGTGATCAAGGCACCACTCCAGCTCTGGTTTTTCTGGGGTGTCAGGCGGCAGCTGAGCTCCTGCAGGGGCCGGTATCAGGAACCAGGAGAGCAGCGCGGCAAGTGGTAGGATACCTGGATGCACAGTAGCTCCACTTTGGTTTAAGATACTTTGACTATAGCAGAGGACCTGGCTTTGCGGTTATTGGGCTGGTACTTCAGGTAGAGCATGAAAGTAACGATGCACCAAATCATCGGCAATCATCGACTCTACGGCAAGGCGCAATTGCGTTTCCAGCCGGGCATTCGGGCTTGCCTTGGACAGGCCAATATGCACATAACGAGGCTCGGCCAGCTGAATCGCCAGACTGGCCGTTTTAAACTGACCATGATAACGGGGGTTCGTTTGCATGAGGTTGCGTGAGCTCTGTACCGGTGCCAGCAAGGCATCAGCACGCTTTAGTAGCAGCATATTCAAGCCGGACTCCAGCGAGTCGACTTCGATAGTCTGCTGGTGGCGGCTGATGATGTTCAGAATATCGGCATTGTAGGTGTAGCCGCGTATCACCATCAAACTAAGGTGGCTGAGCTCTGCCACCGACCAGATATCCGGGCTATCCTGGCGCAGCAACACCACTTCGGGCCTGGCCTGATCGTACGGGATCAGATGCATAAACTCAGCCCGCTCGGGGCTGGTATTCAGGCTGGTCATTACATCGACCTTGCCCTGCTCCATCATCCGGAGGCAACGGGCGAAGGGGGTGTTCTGGCTAAAGCGCAGACGAACACCGGCCCGTCGTGCGACTTCCTGCATAAAGTCCACCGTTGGCCCATAGGGTTCACCATCCGCAGGGTAATGATGGCGGTTTGGAAAGTCATCAAGGCACCAGTACAGCTCTATGGCTTCATCGGCATTGCTTGGTATGGATGACATTGCTGCAAAGCAGCCTAGCAACAGGGAGCAGATGGAACGGCAGAGGGTTTTCATCATCGGTTTAGCGGCCAGTGGGTGCTGCATCCCTGCACTGCAAGATTAATGGGTTGAAGGAACTTCCATGACGCCATCGATTTCAATTTGAGCCGCTCTTGGCAAAGCGCTGACCTGCACCGCGGCCCTGGCAGGGTAGGGTTCGGCGAAATACTGGCTCATAATGGAGTTCACTGTGGCAAACTGACTTAAGTCGGTCAGGAAAATGTTCACTTTCACCATGTCGTTCAGACAGCCTCCGGCAGCATCACAAACGGCCTGCAGGTTTTTAAACACCTGATGGGTTTGCTCACTGAAATCGTCTGAGATCATTTCCATACTGGCCGGGACCAACGGGATTTGACCGGATAAGTATACAGTGGTGCCGATTTTAACTGCCTGGCTGTAGGTGCCAATGGCTGCTGGGGCTGCATCGGTACGGATAATAACTTTGGACATCTTACTTCCTTCTGTAAATTTTCTGCACATCCGGCATCACGCGGATTTTCCGCATCACATTGGCCAGGTGCACCCGGTCGCGAACCGACAGGGTAATGTTAATAATGTACTCACCGGTATCCCGATCGTCGGTTGCCAGATCCTGGATGTTGGAGTCCTGAGTGGCAATCAAAGCTGTCAGCTTGGCTAACACCCCCTGACGATTGATGATGTAGACCCGAATATCGCACAGGAAATGCTTGTCCTGAGTCTGATCCCAGCGTACCGGGAAGTACTTGGCGGGATCTTTTTCCCAGCCTTTGATGTTTCGGCAGTCGCTGCGATGAACATTGAGGCCTTTACCTGGTGAGGCGTTGGCGACGATGGCATCGCCCGGAATGGGGCGACAGCATTTGGCGAACGTCAGCAGCATGCCTTCAGAGCCAACGATGACGGCTTTGCCGTGCTGGTGGTCATGGGCAGGCACTTCATCATCCGGGGTGTCAAAGTCACCCATCAGTCGTCGGGCAATGGCAATTGGAAGCTGGTTGCCCAGGCCAATTTCCACTGCCAGTTCATCCATTGATTTTTGACGAGCGCTTTGCAGCACCTGTTCGATGCGCTCCGGAGCAATATCGGCCAGTTTGACGTCGCCCAAGGCTGAGTTCAGCAGGCGGTAGCCCAGGCTGGTGGCTTCACTCAACTGCTGCTTTTTCAGATAATTCCGGATCCCCAAAATAGCGCGACTGGTCACCACATAATTGAGCCAGTTGGCATTGGGCTTACCACCTGGGCTGGTAATGATTTCGACGGTTTGGCCGGTTTCAAGGGGGCGGCTCAATGGGTACGGCTTGCGATCGACCCGGGCACCGACACAACGATTGCCGACATCGGTGTGCACCGCATAGGCAAAATCAACCGCAGTGGCATCAATCGGCAGTTCGATGATCCGCCCTTTGGGTGTAAAGACATAGAGCTCGTCCGGGTAAAGTTCGGATTTGACATTTTCAACGAACTCATGGGTTGAGCCGGCACTTTGCTGCAATTCCAGTAAGCTCTGCATCCAGCGGCGGGCACGAATCTGGGCAGTGGTCCCGGCTTGCTCATTGCCACTTTTGTACATCCAGTGGGCGGCAATGCCTTTGTCGGCCATTTCGTCCATTTCTGAGGTGCGGATTTGGATCTCAACCGGGATGCCATGCGGGCCAATTAAGGAAGTATGCAGCGACTGATAGCCATTTTGCTTGGGGATGGCGATGTAGTCTTTAAAGCGGATTTCAATCGGCTTGTACAGATTGTGCACCACACCCAGGGTGCGATAGCAGTTGTCGATGCTCTCAACAATGACCCGAAAAGCGTAGATGTCCATCACATCGTTGAACATCCGCTCTTTGTTTTTCATCTTTTGATAGATGCTGTACAGGTGTTTTTCACGGCCAGAGACTTCCGCCTGAATGCCTGCATCGGCAATACGGCTGCTGATCTCACCTTTGACTTTTTCCAGCAATTCGCGGCGGTGGCCGCGCGCCTGTTGCACTGCCGATTGCAGCGCCCGGTAGCGCATCGGGTACAGGGCTTTAAAGCCGGAGTCTTCCAGCTCATTTTTAATGTTGTGAATGCCCAGGCGGTTGGCGATGGGGGCGTACAGCTCCAGCGTTTCCCGGGCAATACGGCGGCGTTTTTCAGGCCGAAGAGCGCCAATGGTTCGCATGTTGTGGGTGCGGTCGGCCAGCTTGATTAAGATCACCCGGATGTCCTGGGTCATTGCCATAAACATCTTTTGCAGGTTGGTGACCTCAAACTCCTGATAATCTTTAAACTTCACCTTATCCAGTTTGCTGACACCCTGCACCAGCTCTGCCACGGTATTGCCAAAGCGCTCGGCCAGATCTTCTTTGCTAAAAGGCGTGTCTTCAATGACGTCATGCAGCAAGGCGGCCATTAAGGTCTCATGATCCATCCGCATATCGGCGAGGATGCTGGTTACGGCAACTGGGTGAGTAATGTAAGGCTCGCCACTGGAGCGCATTTGCGGGGCATGCGCCTCCCTGGCCAGCAGGTAGGCTTGCTGGATCTGCCCAACCTGGTCGGCAGGCAAGTAGGCTTGAATTTGCTGCTTTAAACCTTCAAACAGATACACCTGACCTCCCAAACGGCATCAGCGACAGACTAAAATGATGCTTGTATTAGTATTTATATCAGAATCAGGCGGTGTTGAGTAGGCTGCCAGCAGCAAAAACACTGCTGGC
>SKGJ01000210.1 GCA_007117525.1 Alkalimonas sp. | reverse complement strand
TTTTTGCCATGATTATCCCGAAAAGTTACGGTGGTCGTGGTTTTTCGGCGATTGCCAACTCCACCATTGTATCGCGGATTGCCAGCCGAAGCCTGACGGCTGCAGTCACCGTGATGGTACCAAACTCTTTGGGGCCAGGTGAGCTGTTGATGCACTATGGTACCGACGAACAAAAAGATTACTGGTTGCCAAGGCTGGCCGATGGCCGCGATGTGCCTTGTTTTGCCCTGACCGGGCCTGAGGCTGGCTCCGATGCCGGCGGTATTCCAGATACAGGTGTGATCTGCCGCGCAGAGCATGAAGGCAAGGAAGTGGTGGGTATTCGTCTTAACTGGGACAAGCGTTACATCACCCTTGCTCCCGTTGCTTCCGTGCTGGGCTTGGCATTCAAGCTGACGGATCCGGATGGCATTCTGGGGGATAAAAAAGACATTGGCATCACCTGTGCTTTGATCCCAACCTCGCACCCGGGCGTTGAAATCGGTGATCGTCACTTCCCGATGGGGATGGCCTTTATGAATGGCACCACCTATGGCAAGGATGTGTTTATTCCGTTGGAGTGGATCATCGGTGGTCCAGACTATGCTGGCCGAGGCTGGCGCATGCTGGTTGAGTGTTTATCTGCTGGCCGTGGCATTTCGCTGCCAGCCCTGGCTACAGCGACAGGGCACCTGGCCAGCCGGATGACCGGGGCTTACAGTTATGTGCGGCAGCAGTTTGGCTTGTCGATTGGCAAGTTTGAAGGAGTGCAGGAGTCTTTTGCCCGGATTGGCGGTTTGACCTATGGTCTTGAAGCGATGCGGGTGATGACAGCCGGTGCCATCGACTTAAAACTAAGCCCGGGTGTGGTTACGGCCATTGCCAAATACCACATGACCGAGATGTCCCGCACCATTTTAAACGATGCCTTTGACATTCATGCTGGCCGTGCCATTCAATTGGGGCCAAAGAATTACCTGGCGCATGGCTACATGGGGGTACCCATCTCCATTACGGTGGAAGGTGCCAACATCCTGACCCGCAATCTGATGATTTTTGGTCAGGGGGCGACCCGTTGTCATCCATACGTATTGGCAGAGCTGCAAGCGGCTGCCAACCCCGATGCTGACGAAGGTTTAAAACAATTTGATGGTTTGCTGTTGCGTCATGTTGGCTTTGCACTTGGTAATACCTTCAGTTGCTTGTGGCAGGGGCTGACGGCAGCTGGTTTTAACAAGAGCCCAATGGCTGGAGAAACTGCACGCTATTACAAGCAGTTAAGCCGAATGAGCCGGGCGTTGGCCTTAACGGCGGATGTTTCCATGTTGATGATGGGCGGCGATTTAAAGCGCAAAGAGATGTTGTCTGCCCGCCTGGGAGACGTCTTAAGTCATTTGTATCTGGCATCTGCGGTGTTGAAGTTTTACGAAGACAACGGTCGTCAACAGGCTGATCTGCCTTTTGTGCACTACAACCTGCAACGTTCTTTGGCTGAAATAGGGCGCGCCTTTGATGGCTTCTTTGCCAACTTCCCGGCCCGGGTGGTGGCGGTGTTGTTAAAACGGTTGATCTTCCCTTTCGGCATTGGTTACAAGATGCCAGCCGATGACATCTGTATCGATATCTGTGAGGCTTTATCGAAGCCAGGGGTGATCCGCGATCGCTTGACTCACTTGTGCTACATTGGCGAGGGTGAAAACGACCCGACCGGGTTGATGGAACAAGCCTTTGTGGAGATGGTGCAGGCGCAGCCACAACTGAAAGCCATTTTGCTGGCTCAGCGCGAAGGCAAAATCAGCCGTAAGGTGCCGATGGAGCAAGCCATTACCGAAGCAGAAGCGGCAGGCATAGTGACAGCAGAGCAAGCCGAGCAACTGCATCATATGAACAAGCTGCGTTTTGAAGCCATCAGTGTGGACAGTTTCAAACCTGGTGAGTTGTAACATCCAGCCATTAAAAAAGGACCGCAAGGTCCTTTTTTAATGCAACAGTAAAAAACCTTAACGGCCTTTGGTAATAATTTCCTGGGCCATCAGATCGGCCACCAGATGGGTGGATTGTTGCTCGGTTTCTGCGCGCTGGAAAATCTGCAGCAAGGTGTCGTAGATCCGATTGACCTTGGCGGTGGCGTCATCGGCGTTGTAACCTTCCGGCCGCATTTCCATGTAGACATTGATAATACCGCCGGCATTGATCACGTAGTCAGGAGCGTACAGAATACCGCGCTCACGCAGCTGCTCACCATGTCGGGATTGCTGCAGCTGGTTGTTGGCACAACCTGCGACCACTTTGGCCTTCAGTTGTGGGATGGTGTCATCATTCAAGGTTGCGCCTAAGGCGCAAGGCGCATAAATGTCGACATCCTGCGCATAGATGTCATCCAAGGCTACTGCAGTAGCTCCGAACTGACTCACGGCACGTTCAATGGCTTGCGCATTGATGTCGGTGACAAACAGCTCGGCCCCTTCACTGTGCAGGTGCTCACACAGATAGAAACCCACACTGCCCAGCCCCTGCACGGCCACTTTTAAGCCCTGCAATGAATCGACACCAAAGCGGTGTTTGGCGGCGGCTCGGATCCCTTGGTAGGTGCCAAGAGCAGTAAATGGGCCAGGATTGCCACTTTTGCCTTCCAAGCCTGCGACAAAGGGGGTCTCCTGATTGACCTGCATAATATCACCGGTGGTGATATTGACGTCTTCGGCGCTGTAGTAGCTGCCACCCAAGCGGTGCAAGTGACGGCCAAAAGCCCGGAATAAAGCTTCTGATTTGATGGTTTTCGCATCACCAATAATAACCGACTTACCACCACCAATTGGCAGGCCCGCCATGGCATTTTTGTAGGTCATGCCTTTGGACAAGCGCAGCACATCGCGAATGGCTTCTTCGTCGCTGGCATAATTCCATAAACGACAGCCGCCCACAGCGGGCCCTAAGGCGGTGCTGTGTACAGCAATAATGGCTTTTAAGCCGGTTGCCTCATCACTGCAAAAGACGACTTGTTCATGTTGATCAAACTCTGGGTGATTGAATACGGCCACTTTGACTCTCCGCTGGCATAAATAGGATGGTTCTTTGCATGGTTATGCCATGCAACAGACCGATTTTTGCGCTGCGCAATGTATCATTTCAGACTGGGTTACGCCAGTGCAGCGACCATTTTTCCTTTGGTCAGACCAGGCAATTGTCGACAATCATCCTGCTTCAATTTCAGGCTTGATTGTGGCTGCAGCCTGGCATAGAGTAGGGCTTGGTTTAATCAGACAGATAAGCAGTAATGAGTGAGCAATTAACCGAGCAACAACAAAGCGAGTGGGTACGCAGTCAGTTCCAAAAAGCCAATGAGTATTTGGCCTCGAAGGGCATTTTACCGGATCAGGTCGTGACGAAAGAGTCGCGTTATTTGATTCCGCTGATGGCGTTATGGCGGATAAAAAGTCAGGATCGCAAAGAGTATTGGGTGTTAACCGGAGATTTGCCCAGTGATCACATGGCGCTGAGTGTCGCGACCGATGCCAAGGATGCCATTCGTGCATTTTCGCTGCATTGGCAGTTGAAAGCACAACAAATTTTGGATGCACAACCCACCGACAAGACGCAACAAGATTTTGCGAACTTATTGATTCACCGAGCTCACGGGCTCTACGATTTGTACAACAATGAAACGCTGTGGCAGGAGCAAGCTCAGGCCTAGTTGTAACGCCAACTGTACAAAGCCGCCAATAGGCGGCTTTGTTGTATCGGCTTATTCGATAAAGTACCAGTACCCCTGGTTGATGAGCTGGGTGATAAACCCCAGACGCTCAGGAGTTTGCACCAGGTGTCGGCAGGCCGCTTCATCCAGTTGAGGCTGGTCGGTTAACAGCCGGGCGGTGGTAAGTTCAGTCGCTGGCAACGGAAAGCGATCGCCATTGATAAAAAGCTGCACATCCGCGTTTGCATCCAACTGCTGATAACAGCAACGAAGCCCACCCAGACGGCCCAGCACCGAGCCTTCTTCCAGATACTCGGCAATTTCCTCTGCCTGATAATGCGGTTCGGGCTCCTGCAAGTCCAGTTCGCGCTTGGCCTGACTGATGTAGCTGCCAAACCAGTGGCTGATTAAGTCATCATCGCTCAGCATTGCTTGCATCAGCTGCCGGATTTCCGCCAGATCGCGTCCCTGAATGGCGCCGGGTGACTCGCTGGCCAAACGACCCGGATCGCTGAAGCGTTCTCCATCGATTTGAAAGTCCAGCAGGTAATCGGCCAGGCCACCGAAAAGATCTTTTTGTGCCGGTGCCCGAAAGCCAACGGAGTAATTCAGGCTGGGCTCCAGGGCGATTCCATCGTGTGGGCAGCCCGGTGGGATGTACAGTATATCGCCGGGTTCCATCACGGCATCAATGCAAGCCTGAAAGTCGCTGACCTGCAGCAGCCTGGGGTGGGGACAGAACTGCTCCAGGCTGGCATCGGGCATGCCGACCCGCCAGCGCCGTTTGCCCATGCCCTGAATGATAAAGACATCGTACTGATCCAAATGCGGGCCGACACCACCACCTGGCGTTGAAAAGCTGACCATCAAATCGTCAATACGCCAGTTTGGAATAAAGCGAAAAGGCTCCAGCAAGGTGGCTGCAGCCGGATGCCAGTGATCCACTGCCTGCACCAGCAAGGTCCAGTCTTGCTCACCATAGCCTTCAAAGTGCTCAAAGGGACCTTCATCCAGTTGCCAGCTTCCTTCGCTGCGCTGAATTAAACGGGCATCGACCTGCTCATCCAACGCCAGTCCGGCCAGCTCATCCGCCGAAAGCGGGTCCTGGAAGTTTTGAAAGCCGCCCTTGATCAGCAACGGCTTTTTTTGCCAGTACTCGGCCAGGAACTGCTCGAGGCTCAGGCTTGCTAAATCCAGCTGATACATCGGTTGCTCCAGACTCAAGGCAGACGGTCGACCAGTGCAATGGCATCGCCAATGTAACCGGCTGGGGTAAATTGCTTCATCATGGCTTTGCCTTCGGCCGGCATATCCAAAGCCTCAATGAAGGCATGCAAGTCGGCAGCTTTAATGCGTTTGCCGCGGGTCAACTCTTTGAGCTTTTCGTAGGGCTTTTCAATGCCAAATTTGCGCATCACGGTTTGCACCGGCTCGGCCAGCAGCTCCCAGTTGGCATCCAGCTCGGCCAGCAAGCTGGCTTCGTTGACTTCCAGTTTGCTGATGCCTTTTAACGTTGCCTGATAGGCAATCAGGCTGTAGCCGATACCTACACCCAGGTTGCGCAGTACGGTCGAGTCGGTCAGATCGCGTTGCCAGCGTGAGACTGGTAACTTGGCCGCCAGGTGGTCAAAAATCGCGTTGGCCAGACCAAGATTCCCCTCGGAGTTTTCAAAGTC
>SKGJ01000130.1 GCA_007117525.1 Alkalimonas sp. | reverse complement strand
CCGATCGTTTCGATTGAAGACGGGCTGGATGAAAGCGACTGGGACGGTTGGAAAGATTTAACCCAGAAAATCGGTGCTAAGGTGCAGCTGGTCGGTGATGATTTGTTTGTGACCAACACCAAGATCCTGACCCGCGGCATTGAAGAAGGGATCGGCAATTCCATTCTGATCAAGTTCAATCAGATTGGCTCGCTGACCGAAACCTTGCAGGCGATTAAAATGGCCAAAGATGCCGGCTTTACCGTGGTGATTTCACACCGCAGCGGCGAAACCGAAGATGCCTTTATCGCTGATCTGGCGGTAGGTACCGCGGCCGGTCAAATCAAAACCGGCTCGCTGTGCCGCTCGGATCGCGTTGCCAAGTACAACCAGCTTTTGCGTATCGAGCAGGAGCTGGGCGACAAAGCCATTTACAAAGGCCGTAGCGAAATCAAAGGCCAGTAAGATCTGCTAAGTCATTAAAAAAACCTGCCAGCGGCGCGAGCCCTGGCAGGTTTTAAGCACTGTAGCGCTTAGTGCAAACTTTCTAATCTAGCCGACAGCAAACAGTGAAAGGAAGTGAGGACTATGGATAGTCTGCAATCGTGTTATGCAAAACGAAGCCTTTGGTGGCTGCCAGGCTCATTTGTTTTTATGGTGGTGTTTTTACTGCTTTCAGATGCGTTTCGCGATGTGGCACTACCCATGCCAGAAGAGCTCTGGTCCCTTAGCTGGAACAGAATTTTTTACCTGATTGTATTTTCATCTTTTATCTACCTTTTATTGAAAAAGTGCGGAAGCTTTAAAGCAGCTTTTGGTGAAGGCCTCTCCGATGGGATGATTTTGCTTAGCATGATGCTAGGCGGTATTTTCATTTTTTCCGCAATAATGGGGTACGATGCCATTTACTACCCTCTAAGAGAGAGCATGCCAGCCTGGTTGGCTAGCTATATTTTTAGCAGTGTCGAGCAAGTCACCTTAGCTTATCCTGGCTGGGTTATCGTGCTCGATGTCCTTGGCATTGTTGTAGTTACTGCTTTGTGGGAAGAGATGTTGTTTCGCGGCATATTGCTGTTTGTTCTGATGAAAAAGTTACCGTTTTGGCCTGCGGCCATGATCAGCTCAATTCTGTTTGGTGTGATGCATTCGGATATAGTTGGAGCTACCTTGTTTGGCCTTGCGCTTTGTTACATCACTTGGCAAACGAAGTCGTTACTGCCAGCCATTATTGTTCATAGCGTCAATAACTTTATTGCCATAAGTTTGTCTTATGCATTCCCGGCAATGGAGGATGCGCCCATGTTATCGGCTGGAGCAGCGATACCACTCTTTGTGCTGTCTTTGCTATTGATGGTTTATTTTGTCAGGCAGTTAAGCTGCCATGGTAAGTCTTAACCGGTACCTGCGTGGATGGGCAAAAGCTTTACGGCCTTTTGCGTTAACTCTTTAAGTACCACAAAAAGTCCGGTGCACCACTTCTTCGGGCTTCGGCGGGGCGATTAAATCCGCATCACTGGTGTTTGCAAAAGGCGTTTGCCAGGCTTGTTGCAGACGCTGAAAGAAGCGCAAGTCGCCATGGTCTTGTGCCTGCTCAATGGCTTTGGCAATTAAGTGATTGCGCGGGATCAGCAGCGGATTGACGCCATCCATCTGCGCTGCGATGTCGCTATGGCTGAGTGGCTGTTGGGCCAGTCGTGTCAGCCAGCGCTCGTGCCATTCGGTGAAGGTAGGGCTGTTGGCGAAAAGCGCTTGGGCTTTGCTATCGGCGGCTGGGCGCAGCTCATCACTCAGGTAGCGAAAGCCGAGGGTAAAGTCGACCTGATGTTGCTCCAGCAAGTGCAGGTAATCATCGAGTAAGACTTTGTCGGCCGGACTGGGCTCGGTGATGCCGACTTTGGCCGCCATCTGCGACAGCCACAGCGCTTCATACTGCGGCTGAAATTGCTGCAAGGCTTCGGTGGCTAACTCCACTGCGACTTTTTCATCTGCGTCAATCAGTGGTAGCAGGCACTCGGCCAGCCGGGCCAGATTCCACAGCGCTATCGGGGGCTGATTGCTGTAAGCATAGCGACCACGCCGATCAATCGAACTGAATACTTTATCGGCCTGGTACTGATCTATAAAAGCACAGGGGCCATAGTCGATGGTTTCGCCCGAGATGCTGGTGTTATCGGTATTCATCACGCCGTGAATAAAGCCGAGCCGCATCCAGTGGGCGATTAGGGTGGCTTGTTTGGTCACCACCTGCCCGAGGAAGGCAAGGTAAGGATTGTCCTGCTGTTGGCAGTCCGGGTAGTGTCGGTCAATCACATAATTGGCGAACTGGCGCACATAGTCAGGATTGCCCAAAGCTGCAATGTACTGAAAGGTGCCAATACGAATATGGCTGCTGGCGACCCGGGTCAGAATGGCGCCTGGTACCGGCTCATCCCGATAGACATTCTGACCGGTTGCAACGGCAGCCAATGCCCGGGTGGTGGGCACGCCCAGCACCTGCATGGCTTCGCTCACCAAATACTCACGGATCACCGGGCCGATGGCGGAGCGGCCATCACCACCGCGGGAGAAAGGGGTTGGGCCAGCGCCTTTGAGTTGCACATCAAAGCGCTTGCCATCCTGTGCAATCACCTCGGCCAACAACAGCGCCCGGCCATCGCCCAGCTGTGGGTTGTACTGACCAAACTGATGGCCGGCATAGGCCTGAGCCATGGGTTTGGCCCAGGCTGGTACGCTATTTCCGGCAAACTGCTGCAAGCCAAGCTCAGTGCGCTGCTCGGCTTTCGCCAGCCCAAGGTAGTCTGCCAGTAGCTGATTAAAGGCCAGCCAGTCGGGGGCCTCTACCGGACTGGCCTGCCAGGGCTGATAAAACTGGTTGGGAAGGCGTGCGTAACTGTGATCGATTTGCACAAGGAAACTCCTACGGCGCTTTATGGTCATCTATTGTAGGTGGATACGGCGGCTAGCTCAATCCAGGTTTGGTAGCCGGTCAAATAGCAGCTATGCTATGCCATAGGATTGGTTTTCTTGCGCGGTATCAAAACCAATCGGTTCTTTAGAAAGTACAATAAAAAGATAATAAAAAATATTTTTTACACTATGTAGGAGTTTAACCATGTCAAATACCAATGAAAAACGTCGTCAGTTTCTCAAGCTCTCGGCCGGTGGTCTGATCGGAATGACGCTGGGTGGGATCAGCTTGCGTGCGGTAGCGGCAGAGAAAATTAAACTGGACGATCCGCTGGCAGTGGCGATGCGTTACACCCACGAATCGGAAGTGGAAGGCCAGTACTGCCACAACTGCAATCTGATCCAGGGCGAAGACGCCGACTGGCGTCCTTGCGCCATCTTCCCTGGCAAATTGGTCGCCAACGAAGGCTGGTGTGCTGCTTGGGTTAAGATGCAATAAAGCGTTTTTTCCTTGTTGCCCAAGGCCAGTTGCTGCGCAGCTGGCCTTTTTGCCTTCAGTGGGTACGGGTTTCAGGCTACACTAGCTAAATGGATTGCTGAAGGACTCTGTTATGCCCCGTTATTCCCCCGACTTTATCCGCGCCATGCCCAAAGCCGATCTGCATCTGCACTTAGATGGCAGTTTACGGCTTGATACGCTGCTGGCTATGGCCAAAACCCTGAAAGTGCCGCTGCCGGCCGATACGGTAGAGGGGATGCAGGCCCAGGTGTTCAAGCCGGCCTATCAGAATCTGGGCGAATACCTGCGTGGCTTCCAATACACCTGCGCCGTGCTGCGGGATGCCGATCATTTAACTCAGGCCGCGTACGAGCTGGCGCTGGATAATCTGGCCGAAGGCGTCAATTACATCGAAGTGCGTTTTGCGCCACAGCTGTTGATGGATTTAAGCAAAGGCTTGGACTTTGATACCGTCATGCGGGCGGTTAATGCGGGCTTGCAGCGGGCGGAGCTGGAGTACAACAGCTCGGCCGCGGTGTTGGACCAGGGCAAGCCGCCGTTTCGCTATGGCATCATCAACTGCGCGATGCGGATGGTCGCGGCCAAAGGCTTTTCGCCTTATTACGATCAGCTGTTTCAGCTGATGCGGGACTTTGAGCCGATGCAGGTGATCAAACTGGCGGCAATGGAGTTGGTTCGGGCCAGCGTGCGGCTGCGTGATGATGAAGGCATACCCATTGTTGGCTTGGATTTGGCCGGCCAGGAATCGGGTTATCCGGCCAGCAAGTTTAAAGAAGTGTACGATTACGCCCATCAGCACTTTTTGCTCAAAACCGTGCATGCCGGCGAAGCCTATGGCGCCGAGAGTGTGTTTGAAGCCATTACCGAGTGCCATGCCGATCGGATTGGTCATGGCTATTCGTTGTTTTTACCAGAGCGGATTCAGGACCCGGCCATTGCCGATCCGGCAGCCTACAGCCAGCGGCTGGCGTCTTTTATGGCGGATAAGCGCATTGCCATTGAAGTCTGCCTGACCAGCAATTTGCAAACCAACCCAGCCATCGCCGATATCCGCCAGCATCCGTTTGGCGAGATGCTGAAAAACCGGATGGCGACGGTGATTTGTACCGACAACCGTCTGGTGTCCAATACCACCTTGAGCAATGAATACCAGCTGGCGCTCGATCACTTTGATATCCCGATCAAGCGGCTAAAAGACATGGTGGCCTACGGCTTTAAGAAGAACTTCTTCCCCGGCAGCTATGTGGAAAAGCGCCAGTACGCCAAAACCTGTCTGCAGTACTTTGATAGGGTGGCGCAGCACTATGGTTTTATTAGTTAAAGGCCGTTAGATGACGACCCTGCAATGGCTGACCGCCCTGATGCCGGTGCTCAGCGTCTTCGTGCTTTTGGTGTTGCTGCGTTTGCCGGCGACCCGTGCTATGCCACTCAGTTTACTGGTGTCGGCGCTGCTGGCTCTTTGGGTCTGGCAGCTGCCGCTAAAGCAGTTGCTGGCTGCCATGCTGGAAGGCAGTGTGATTGCTGTCAGTATTTTATGGATTGTGTTTGGCGCCATCCTGCTGCTGAATGTGTTGCGTTACAGCGGTGGCCTGGATGCCATTCGGGCCGGTTTTGCCAAACTCTCACCCGACCGGCGGGTGCAAACCATTCTCATTGGTTGGCTTTTTGTTAGCTTCTTAGAAGGGGCGGCCGGTTTTGGTACCCCAGCCGCCATCGCGGCGCCCTTGCTGGTGGCGCTGGGCTTTTCGCCGCTGGCTGCGGTGGTGTTGGCGCTGATAGCCGATTCGAGCAGCGTGTCTTTTGGTGCGGTCGGGACGCCGGTGCTGGTGGGTATTGCCCAGGGTATGGAAGGGGCTAGCCCGGAGGCACTACAAGCCATTGCGCTGACCGCCATTGGCATTGATGTGCTGGTGGCCTCCTTGCTGCCACTGATCCTTTGCTTGATCCTGACCCGCTTTTTCAGCGAAGAAAAAAGCTGGTGGCCGGCCTTGCAACTGGCACCTTTTGCGCTGCTGGGTGGCTT
>SKGJ01000164.1 GCA_007117525.1 Alkalimonas sp. | reverse complement strand
GCCTTTGTGCTGCTGGATGTGGTGCCAAGCCGCTTTAGCATTACCGAGCTGAGCCCGGACGCCCCTTAGTGTTGATGGCTTATCTGAGCTTAAAAATGCCCGGCATGATTGCCGGGCATTTTTTTTGACCAATGAATTCGCTGGTGATTTGCTGGAAAGAACCCGGCTCTAATACAAAGCTTCCAGTCGGTAGCGACCGGCTTTAAAGTCCTCGGCCAGCTCCGCTGAGCGGGCAATCACCTCCTGCCAATCGCGTATTCTTGCCTGATCGGGCCGTTTAAAGTCATTGCGATCGGGAATTTTTCCCCCAGGCAAGGACGCCACCCAGCTATCGCTGGGGCACAGCATCACCACATTGTGGTAATGCCCGGAAAAACGTCGGCGCCATGGCAGCGACTTATCGAACCAGCCGGCGGCCACATGGGGGTAAAAATGCGGGTAGAGTACCAGCCCCTGGCTGGCAAAGGGCCAGTCAAAATGATAGTCGGTGACACCGCCATCGTAAAACAAGCCGGGCCCGGCACCAGGGATATCTTCAACCGCATCCAGCACCATTGGAATGGAGCCGCTGGCGGTGAGCGCTGCCTTTAGGTTGGCCATGGTCAGAGGCACAGTGCGGGTGGGCAGGTCGGTCAGGGGTTGTTGGATAAGTTGACTGTCGGGCGCATGAAACAAGCAGCGTTCAAAGAAAAAGCGCAGATGGCGCCGGCTGGCTAAATTGGCCGCAGCGGTCAGGCTTAAACCGGCCAACTGGCCCAGCTTATGGCGTGAGCGGGTTAACTTCCTCGCCTTGGCCACGGTAAAGTTCAGTTTAAAAACCGGGTTATCCAGCACTTGCTGCAGATGCTGATCGCTTGGGAACACCTGATCGATGACCGTCATGGAGATGTCGGTAACCTGACGGCTGCTGGCTTTGGCCGGGTAACACAGCTGGGAGTAAGCCTGGCAAAAGCGCTGGCTGGCTGCCAGTGGATCCTGCTGGGCATAGCAGGCAAAGCGCCAGGCCCCGGCCGAGCTGCCCAGCAGCTGCAACGGTTGTTGCCGGCCTTTAAAAAACTCACCGACCAGGTACTGATCCAATCCAAACAGACTGAACCACTTGGGGCCACCACTGGCACCAACCAGGGTATGAATGGCATCGGCCGTCAGCCCATGCTGCTGAATATGGGCCAGAGCGGTTGGTCCGGCTAATACCCGTAATCTCATAAAGCTCCAAAGAGTTTTTGGTACATGGCCTCGGCGTACTCATCGGTCATGCCGGACAAGTAATCGCATATCACCCGCAGCCCTTTGCCCTGGGCTTCAGCCTGACGCCAGCGCAGCTGGGTATTGGCTGGCAGCAAGCGTGTCGGGTCGGAGGCAAACGCATCAAACATCCGTAGCAGCATATTCTGGCAGCGAAAACGTGCCTGCTGAATATCCGGCTGGCTGATCACATGCTGAAACACAAACTGCTTTAACAAGTCCAGCACTGCTTGTTCGGCGGTGGGCAAGCAGGCATTGAGCCGGATTTGTGGCTCGCTGGCACCCGGCAGGCTTTGATGCAAGCTGGCCGAGGTAATAAAGGCATTGACCAGTGCGCCGATGGCATTTTTACGCCGGTGATGCTCAGGATGAAACAGATCGTTCGAGACCTGCTGCATCAGTTGCTGCATCGGCGGCTCCAGTTCGGCCATGGCAGCGGGTATCTGCTGCTGCCACTGCTCCTGGCGGACATAGCCGGTGACGATGGCGTCTTCAAGATCGTGCACGCCATAAGCAATGTCATCGGCCAACTCCATAATGGATGCGTCGAGGGATTTGCAGCAGGATTTTTGCCAGGGGCTTTGTGGCAAGGATTCGGTGTGCTGAAACAGCGTCCGGTCCGATGCGCTCAGCGGTGCCAACACCCAGTCGAGCACATCGGCATCTTCATGAAACACCGATTTCACCGCTTTCCACGGCGCCAGGCTAAGAGGTGCCAGCTGCTGATTGTTACCCAGCTCGCTGGGTGGCAACACCGGGTACTTTAGCAGTCCAAGCAGAGTGCGGCGGGTCAGATCCATGCCGTGATGCTCGGTGTAGGGTTCTAGCTTGCTGACAATGCGAAAGGTCTGGCCATTGCCCTCAAAGCCGCCGGCATGCAGCATTTTGTAGTTCAGGGCTGTTTCACCGCCATGGCCAAAAGGGGGATGACCAATGTCGTGCGCCAGGCAAAGGGCCTCGATCAGGCTGTCATCGGGCAGCTCTGCCGCCAGCTCAGCCTGGTCGGCGTAACGACGCTTCAGCTGATTCACCAGGCCGGTGCCTATCTGAGCCGCTTCGAGCGAGTGGGTCAGGCGGGTGCGGTAAAAGTCATTCTGGCCAACCCCCATGATCTGGGTTTTGGCCTGCAAACGACGAAAGGCAGCAGAATGCAGGATCCTGGCCCGATCCCGCTGCCATGGGGTGCGCTGATCATGCTGCCGTTGTATTGCCTGCGCTGAACGTCTCGCCAGCCATGGATTTGTCATAGCAACTCCCTTTGTTGTGCTGCATTTATCTTACGTGAAAGCCTGCTGTGGATCGAGCAGAGCAGGGCCATTTTTAAGCCCGATTGCGACAGTATGATGACAGCAATGTCATCTGTTGGTCATATTGTCTTGTTAAAACAGAGCCAGAAACGGATAAAAAAGGGATGAGTTGTATGCAAGCTGGGTTCATGGGCAGGATGCTGCTTACTTTGTTCTGGTTAAGTGCGATGCTGGTGCTGGCAGGCTGCCAGCCCAAAGGAGAGCTGGGCAGCCGGGACAATCCGGTACGGTTGTACTTTACCCCATCGGTCGATGCTGACACCATTGCCACCAATTCGCGTGAGTTTATTCGCTTTTTGGAGCAGGAAACCGGCGATTATTACGTCACCGGTATCCCAACCAGCTACATCGCCGTGGTTGAAGCTTTCGGTTCTGGCAGGGCCGATATTGGCGCGATGAACTCCTTTGGTTATCTGATGGCGCACGAACGCTATGGTGCCAGAGCGCATTTAAAAATGATCCGTCATGGTGTCGACTACTATCAGGGGCAAATCGTGGTGCGTTACGATAGCGGCATTGAGTCCTTGCAAGACTTAGCCGGAAAGCGCTTTGCGTTTACCGATCCGGCCTCTACTTCAGGCTATTTTTTTCCACTCAAAATGCTGCGTGATGCCGGTGTGCGGCTTGGTAATGAAACGTTTGCGATGAAACACGACAGTGTAATTACCATGGTGTATCAAGGGCAAGTGGATGCGGGCTCTGCGTACTATTCAGCACCAGCAGCGGATGGCAGTATTCGTGATGCCCGGCAACGGGTATTGACTCAATTCCCGGATGTGGAGCAACAGGTACGGATCCTGGCGATTACAGAAAAAATCCCGAACGACCCCTTTGTGTTTCGCAAAGACATGCCCGAAGAGGTGCGTGATCGCTTCATTGCCGCTGTGAAACGCTTTCTGGATACTGAGCAGGGGCAGGAAATCTTCCGCAATATATACAGTGTCGAGGGGCTGGTTGATGCTACCGACGCCGATTATGACCCATTACGAGCCATGATCCGAGCCATTGAGCTGGATACCAACCAGCTATTGCTCTAGGAGTTTGTATGCAGCTGCTTCAATGCAACAATTTAAGTAAAACCTACCCAAACGGCACTCAGGCCTTGCATGATGTTAATTTTACTGTTGAGGAAGGCGAGTTTCTGGTCATCATTGGCCTGTCCGGCTCTGGTAAATCCACCTTACTACGCTGCATCAATCAGTTGCACCCGGTTAGTAGTGGGGAGCTTTATTTTGAACAGCAACAGCTGACTGCTATGGCAGGCAAAGAGCTAAGGCGGCAGCGCAGTCGTATTGGCATGATATTTCAACAGTTTAATCTGATCCCACGCAAAACGGTGCTCACCAATGTGCTGGCCGGTGCTCTGGCTGTGACTCCGGTCTGGAAGTCCTTGCTTGGACTCTACAGCGAGGCGCAAAAACAGCAGGCGCTGGATTACCTGAAAATCGTGGGTCTGGAGCACAAAGCCTATGTCCGGGCCGATAATTTATCCGGCGGCCAGCAACAGCGTGTTGCCATAGCGCGTGCCCTGATGCAAAACCCGAAGATTCTGCTGGCCGATGAGCCGGTTGCCAGCTTAGATCCGTCCACATCGCACTCCGTAATGAAGTACCTGCAAAAAATTAATCAGGAGCTGGGCGTAACAGTGATTTGCAACCTGCACTTTTTATCCCTGGTTCGCACCTATGCCAGCCGGGTGATCGCCTTAAAGGGTGGACGCATTGTCTATCAGGGCGCTCCGGACGATATTGATGAGCAATGGTTTAAAACCATTTATGGCGAGGATGCGGTTGAGGTGAGTATCAACTGATGGAAAAGCTAATGACTGAACAGCCTTTTGAACAGGCCAGAGTGCATGGCTATAAAGCCAGTATTAAAGCCTGGTTCATTGATGTAATTTTATGGAGTTACACCGCCTTGATCGGCTACAAGCTAGGGTATCAAACCTGGTACTTGCAAAGTCGTCATCTTGACTTTTACTGGCTCGAGCCACTGTATGCGCTTGGGGTTGGTGTGGTGCTGGCCAGTGTTCTGAGCTACAGCACCTGCTCTGTCGGCAAAGCCATCAGTGGCTTGATTCTGTTTCCAGAGGACCGCTCTATTTTCCGCAGTGCCAGTGTCCGGCTGGGTGTGTTTTTTATCGCTCTGACTTTTATCGCCGGCTTGCATGTGTCCCAGGTGTCGATGCGGGAGTTTTTCTCCGATTCCGGCCTTGCCGGCGCCCAGCGCATTTTTTCGGCGTTATTGACCCCCAACTTTGCCATTTTCGAAGATGCTCTTTTTGCAGCCATCGAAACAGTGTACATGGCATTTATTGCCACCAGCCTGGCCATACCGGTTGCATTTGTGCTGGCATTTTTTGCAGCTCGTAATTTGATGAAGCAGTCAGCACTGAGCTTTGCCATCTACTGCGTCATTCGCTTTATGATGAACCTGACCCGTTCGATTGAGCCGCTGGTTTGGGCCATTATTTTTTCTGTGTGGGTCGGCATTGGGCCTTTTTCCGGCATGTTGGCTCTATTTCTGCACTCTGTGGCGTCTTTAACCAAGCTGTACTCGGAGCAGATTGAATCGATTTCCGATGGACCGGTTGAAGCGATGACCGCCACAGGGGCGCATCCAATCCAGGTGATCTGGTACGGGGTAGTGCCGCAAATTGTGTTGCCTTATTTGTCCTATACCATTTACCGCTGGGACATCAATGTGCGGATGGCAACGGTGATTGGATTGGTCGGCGGCGGTGGTATTGGCACTTTGCTGATGCAGTATCAGGGCTTAGCGCGCTGGAACGAAGTCGGTATGTTGGTGATCGTGATTGCTGCCATTGTCTGGTTGATGGATTATGCTTCAGCCAAAATCCGGGCTCACTTGAAGTGAGCCCGGT
>SKGJ01000078.1 GCA_007117525.1 Alkalimonas sp. | reverse complement strand
TTCAGCAGGTTTTGCTCTGGCTGAGTGAGCGGTTCTTTTTTGCGCATGATCTGGCTTGGTAAGCGCAGCTTGCCGATATCGTGAAACAAGGCCGCAAAACCAACCAAGCGAACCTGAGATTCGCTCAATCCGAGGTTTTTTGCTAACACCATGGAGATGGTGGAGACATTGAGCGCATGGTAGTAGAGGTTTTCCTGATCTTTTTGCGCTGTGGCGATCATGTGCATGGACAAGGCATCGGGCTTGACGATGTCTTGTGCCATTTTGGCGGCCAGCTCGGTTGCTTCTTCGATGGCGGTGACCGGCTGGCTGCTGAGCTTTTTCATCAGCGCATGCAGTTGGTTGAAGGATTGGGTAAAGGCTTTCTCCGTTTTCTGAATGTTGCGTCTGCGGGCTTTGGAGGCTTCAATGCGAGCCGCTTTTTGTTGCTGTAATTGAGCCCGGTACTCGGCGGCCTCATCGATTTGCTTTAATACCTCATCGCCAGATGGAGCTGGGCTTGGAGCCGCCGCCAGGCTTTTTTCCGGGTAATGGTACACAAAGTCCAGTTTCAGCGACTGAATGATCCGGATTTGATGGGCATTCTCAATGGTCAGTTTGCTCGACATGAAAGGATGCTGTAGCCAGCTGAGGGGAAGTTTAATGGCATGGCCAATACGTAATTTGGCAGGGCTTATTTTCTCAGGCACTGGTCTTTCCTATGTGTCAGGCTCAGGTGAAAGCAATCGAAACTTAAATTCTAACTGAAAAAACTGAAAAATGCTTTGCGCTCGGTCAGACTTGTGATCTTAAAATCTGTTGTGCCCAATAGACTGCACCATGATAGAGCTCCGCTAAATCTGCGCCGGCATCAAGTTGCCCGATAATACGCTCGGCTTGATGCCAATCTGCAGTTTCATAGGCTTCAATCAGGCATAAGAACTGACCCAGTCGGCCTTGTCGCTCTTCGAGTGCGTGGCGGATGCTGTCAGGCAAAGGCAGCTGGGTGAGCACCTGTTTCATTGGCATTTCAACCAGCTCATCGACTTTGGAGAAAAGCCCTGTCAAAAAGGCGGTTGGTGGGTTATTCGGTTCCTTGCAGTAGCGAGCCAGCTCATCACAGTACCGTGCTCGTACCAAAGAGGTAATGATCCTTGGATCATCCTCGCTGGAAGCCAAATTAGACAAAGCCAGTAGCGCGATAAATTTTTTAAGTTCTGCTTCCCCCATATACACCATAGCCAGTTTCAACGATTCAATGCGTCGTTCTTTGGCGTAAGCTGAGTTGTTAATAAAGCGAAGCAACCGATACGACAGAGCGACATCGCGCTCAACGATTTCTGTCAGCCGGTCAAAATTGATGGTTGCAGCACAAGATTCGCCAATCAGTTCCAGCAAATTCAGTTTATTGCTGCTTAGTTGACGGTGTTTCAGCATTTCTGGCCGGGCAAATAAGTAGCCCTGAAATAAAGTGAAACCCATCAGTCTCAGCTTTTCAAACTGGTCGGCTGTTTCCACCCGCTCTGCCAATAAAGTGACCGGGTGGTGCTTAATGCGCTGAATAAACTTGCTAATTTGCAACAGGTTAAATTGCTGAACATCGACTTTGATGTAGCGGGTGTAAGGTAAGAAAACATCCCACTTTGGATCAAAATCGTGATCATCCAGTGCCAACGCATAGCCCATGCCATGCAAGGCTTTGCAGGCTTGTAGCAGTTCCATGCTGATCGGTACTGTTTCGAGGACTTCAATGACGGTGGTTGCCGGGTCGATGGATGTCGGGAAGTGGTGGATCAGGGTTTCTGCAGAGAAATTGATAAAGGCCAGCTTGTCTGCTGCAATTTGCTCAACACCCACCATCAAATGATGCTCGGTGAGCAAACGTGAGGTGGCCATATCGCCATCCACATTTGGAAAGCAGTTCTGCTCGCCATCACGAAACAGCAATTCGTAACCATAAAGGGCCTTGTGTTCATCAAAGATGGGCTGGCGTGCAATGTAGGCGTACAACGGCGAGCTCCTCAAACTGCATGGGCAATCTTTAGTGTAGCTGGTGCTTATGGATGCTCAAGCTGAATTAGGGCTGGCGCAGCCAATTTTTTAGCAAACACCAACAATACAGGGTGATGCCGATACCAATGACCAGCAACACCAAGCGATCGGGCCAGGTTGCCACGTAACTTAGTTTTGAGTGAGTAAACCAAGGAGCGACTATCATGCCTGCAAGGCCTGCGCCAATTGCTATGGGCCATAGCAGGGCATGTGCTTTTCCTTGCCGCTGCCGTCCGAGCCATAGGCTGGCGACCAGGAGCAGGATAAGCAGTACTATCAGCCACAGCCAGGGCTTGGCTGCGTACCACAGGATCATCAGAATACCATCCAGGCTCATGCCATTTACTCCTTAGACTTTGCCATGCAACATGGCATTGTAAGCCGGTTGCAGCATCTGTTCTTTCATCATCCACACCAGCCAGGACTCTTCGGTGGGGCTGATAAAGCCAAAGGATGGCAGCAGTTTTCCTTCGTAGCCAAACTCCGACAAGATAGCGCGGCCAATGCTGGTGATCAGTGGGCAGGAGGTATAACCATTGTAGCGGGCGCTCAGTGGCTGGCCACTTAAAAAGGCCAGGATATTGCGCTCGGCCACCGGGGCCTGCATTTTGACGCTGGCAGCGGTTTTGCCAAAAGGCGTGCCAATGACATCGCCAACCCCAAATACATTCGGATAGCGGCGATGTTGCAGGCTGTATTGATCGACTTCCAGCCAGTTGCCGGCAAAAGGCCCATCGTGCCAGACCAGGTCGGAAGCTTTTATCACATCCGGTGCACTCATCGGAGGCACCAGATGAATAAAATCATACGGTTCCCGACTGCGTGAGCCGTCGGTATGGGCGAAATAGGCGGTGCGGTTTGCTACGTCCAAACCAGTCAGGACGCGCTGGTCAAAGAATCCGACTTTTTGTTCCTGCCAGCGCTTTAGCACAAAGTCGTTGTAGGTGGGTACCGCAAACACCCGGTTTTGATAGGGGCTGAAAAAATCAACCTGAAAGCGCTCTCGCTGGCCGGTTTTCTCCAGCCGCGACAAGGTGGTGAAGGTCATTTTCAAGGGCGCACCGGCGCACTTGAGCGGGGTATTGCTTAAGGTAAACAAAGCCCGGCCTTCGCCTTTGCTGACTAAGGCATCGATTTGTTCGCTAGTTGCCTGAGCGGCGGCAGGGCTGGCATAGACGCTGCCAATGCCATGCTGGCCAATCATGCTGATATCAAAGCCTTCAATTTCGTGATAATTGAGCTGACAGCCGGTAGCAACCACCAAGAGATCATAAGTCAGTTGCTGTTGGTTACTGAGCTCGACCCGCTGCTGACGGGCATCGATGGCGGTCACATCCTGCGCCAGCCAATCGATGCCGTTGCCAAGCCATTGGCTGGTGCTGGAGAGCACCCGCTTTACCGGCCATAAGCCCGAGGCTATCATGGTGTAACCGGGTTGGTAGTGATGCTCTTTCCTCGCACCCAGCAGTGTAATACGGGCTCCGTCGATACTACGCCGAAGTCGATTCGCCATAGCAATACCAGCAGCTCCGGCCCCCAAGATTACGATATGGGCCTGGCTCTTCAGGGGCTTGGCCAGCAAGGCGACTGGCGAAGCCGCAGTGGCTCCGGCGGCCAGTCCAAGCAGCAACTTGCGCCGCAGTGGCTGAGTGGGTGATGTGCTCATGAGACCTCCTGGGCTCCAAGTTCAAACCCCTGCAATTGCTGGTGCAAACGTTGCCATTGCACTCGCACACCGCAGACTTTATCGGCACCACTTTGCTGCCACAAGCGTTCGGCCAGTTCGTTGAACCGATACTGCTGATCACAGGCCGTGATTAAGTTTGCTCCTTGCAAACGTTGCAGGGCGGTGCGGATCTCGTCTGATTCTGCGCCAGGGGGCTGCAGATACGCCATCGCTTGCTGCATCTGAGCAAAGCTGGCGCTTCCTGTGTCCGCCATGGCGTAGCGCACAGCCAGTAACACCAAAGAATCAAATAGCTGCAGAGTCTGATTGGTCATGCTTTGGACTTGCAGGTTGAGATGCCGAGCAAGCTGTATGCCGGACAGGTTTTGAATAAACCCGTCAGTAATGGCACCACACCAATCCAGCCCCAGACACCGACCACCCCTGTTGCTGCCAAAGCGATCAGTACAATACCCACGATCAGTCGCAGTGTTTTATCAAGTCCACCTACATTGGTTTTCATTGCAGTACCACCTGGTAATTAAGAGTTCTCTTAAATTTAAAATACCTTGGAACTGATGATTTCACCAGTGTGAAACCATTCTTTTTTTGATCTGCGACACTATGTCGCATGCTTCAATCAGAAAAAGTTAATATAATTAATGTATGCTATAACTTTAGCCCAGAGTTGTATTTTTGCTAGACAAATTTGAGCGAGCTCTGGCTGGAGTGAGCCCAGATCAGGAGAACGGTTATGGAGTTAGATCCTCTGCTGCTATCGCGCATCCAGTTCGCGTTTGTGGTGTGCTTTCATGCAATTTTTCCAGTCTTTACCATAGGTCTGGCCAGCTTTATTGCTGTGCTGGAGGCGCTGTCGTTCAAAACCGGCCAGCCAGTGTGGCAGCGGTTGTCAAAGTTTTGGATCCAGGTGTTTGCGGTGGTGTTTGGCATGGGGGTGGTATCCGGCATTGTGATGTCGTTCCAGTTTGGCACCAACTGGAGTAACTTCTCGTATGCCACTGCCAACTTCCTCGGGCCTGTGCTTAGTTACGAAGTAGTCACCGCCTTTTTCCTTGAGGCCGCCTTTCTAGGTGTCTTGCTGTTCGGGCGGGATAAAGTACCGCAAGGGGTGCACCTGTTCGCAGCCATTATGGTGGCACTTGGCACCTTTATTTCTTCCTTCTGGATTTTATCGGCCAACTCCCTGATGCAAACACCCGGAGGTCTGGAGCTGCGTGATGGCATGTACCATGTGGTGTCCTGGTCTCAGGCGCTGTTTACCCCATCCTTCGGGTACCGTTTCCTGCATATGGCGCTGGCTTCCTTTTTAACCGCCGCCCTGGTGGTAGCCGGCGTGAGCGCCTGGTTTATCCTGCAAAAGCGGGAGTTCGAGAGCAACCGCAAAGCCTTATCCATTGCGCTGTGGATGCTGCTAATTCTGGCACCGATGCAGGTGGTGGTTGGCGATTTCC
This sequence comes from Alkalimonas sp., assembly GCA_007117525.1. Lineage (GTDB taxonomy): Bacteria > Pseudomonadota > Gammaproteobacteria > Enterobacterales > Alteromonadaceae > Alkalimonas > Alkalimonas delamerensis. The sequence continues at coordinate 272 of SKGJ01000078.1, read as the reverse complement.
ATGGTTTGAATACTCTGGAGCACCAACCCATGAAGGTGGCTGCGATGGAAGGCAACTGGCAAACCGATACCGGTGTGCCTTTGCTGCTCTTTGCCATCCCGGATCAGGCCGCGCAAACCAATCACTTTGCCATTGGCATTCCGAATATGGCGAGCTTTATTCTGACGCACGATTGGCATGGGGAGGTTCCCGGCCTGAATGAAGTGGCGCCAGAGATGCAGCCGCCGGTGTTTTTGGTGTTCTGGTCGTTCCGGATTATGGTGGCGATGGGC
>SKGJ01000267.1 GCA_007117525.1 Alkalimonas sp. | reverse complement strand
TGCTGACCTTGCCTGAGGGCAAAGAGGCGAAAGATTTGCCGCTGGTTGTTTTTCCTCATGGTGGCCCTATTGGTCCAAGGGATAGTTTTGCCGATTTCAATTCGTACACCATGTACATGAAAGTACTGGCTGAGCATGGCTATGCGGTGCTGCAGCCTAATTTCCGTGGTTCAGGCGGCTATGGGTTGAAGTTTCAACAAGCGGGCTATAAGAACTGGGGGACTGTAATGATCGATGATATGACCGATGGGGTTTTGTCATTGGTTGAGCAGGGCATTGTCGATGGCAACAGAGTCTGTACCTTTGGTGCTTCCTATGGTGGTTATGCCGCACTGCAAACTGCCGTCCGGGAGCCTGACTTATACAAATGCTCCATTGCTTATGTGGGTGTGTTTGATTTAGGCATGCTGTATACCGAAGGCGATATTCCGGAGACGGAGTTTGGCTTGCGCTTTATTCGTCGTACCGTGGGTGAGGATGCAGAGCTGCTCCGGGCACAATCACCTTTGCAGAACCTGGACAAGTTAAAAGCTCCGGTCTTTATTGTGCATGGTGCCGAGGATCAAAGAACCCCGATTAGTCATGCCAATGCGCTGCGTGATGCGCTGCAAAAACGCAACCACCCTTACGAGTGGCTGGTCAAAGAGAAAGAAGGCCATGGTTTTGTCAAACCAGAGCATAATGTCGAATTATGGGAAAAAGCCGTTGATTTCCTGAACCGCCATATTGGTGATACAACACCTTAATTGATAAATCGCGGTGCCATAAAGCGATAGCGCTCCGACAACTCAAAGCCCCTGCCTGTCAGGGGCTTTTTCATCTGTCATTTTTGTGGTCAAACTGTATAATCGGTGCAACAAAAATAACCACAGCGGTTTGCTTTTAGTGTCAACCAATCTCCCTTCGAAGCTGCAACTAAACGACATCGTGCTCGACACCGTGCAGCAAGCGCTGCGCCGTGGTGATGACCTAATCCAGCTGGAGCCGAGGGTATTTGATGTGCTGTGTTATTTGCTGGCGCACCGGGAGCGTTATGTCAGCTTGCAGGAGTTGCATCAGCAGGTCTGGGCTGGGCGGGTGGTGTCGGATACCGCAGTCAGGCGCACCATCAGCAAGTTGCGGGCTCAGCTGCAGGATACCAATCTGGAGCAGCCGGTCTTTATTCGCTCGGGCATGAAGCGCGGTTATCAGTGGCTGGTGGAGCCGGTGGCTATTACGCCAGGCACCGATCAACCCAGTGTGGCAACGCTGCCAGAGGCGGCACCCCCAATCAGCCCAGCCAGGCATCGCTTTGCCATCGGCGATGAGCCAGCAACACCAGAATCACCCAGCCCCCCCGTTGGCCGCACACTCTTTGCGGTGGCTCATCGCCGCTGGTTATGGCTGCTAAGCCTGGCGGTACTGCTTGCCGTGGTGCTGTGGGCTGTTATAAACCAAAGACCTGACACCGAGCCGTTGGGGATGCCTTACCAGGTGCTGCTGGATATTCCAGGACAAAAATACAGCCTGGCTGTCAGTGACGATGGCCAGTGGCTGTCATTTATCGGCACTTTGGAAGGCACGCAAGGCTTGTTTTTACAGCACACCGAAACAGGGCGACTGCACAAAGTGGAGACGGCTGCAGGTGGCGTGCATTCTCCCGAGTTTATTCAACAAGGTGAAGCCCTTATTTATGGTACAGTGGATAAAGGCAGCAGCGGCTTGTATATACAAAAAATCGGAGACTTAAATGCACCAGCCAAAAAACTAAACTTAGAAAGCTTTTTGTTTCCAGGCGCTTTCCTTAATCTTGGAAATGATCAGGTGCTGATTAGTGCACAAACAGAACTTGCAGTACCGCGTACGTACTATCTCTACGATTTAGAACAGCAAAGTTGGCAGCCTTTTAGCTATAGCCCGGATGCCAACATCTTTGATGCTGGGGCGCGTTTATCACCCAATGGCCAGCAGGTAGCGCTGCTGCGTTTATCCCGATTAAGCAATATCTCCCAGATTTTGGTGTTTGATCTGCAGAGCAAAGAATTGGTGCAGCAGATCCTGCTGAGTGAAAATATTGGCTTTTTAGAGTGGCAGGATGACAACCATTTACTGCTCACCCATCGCCCAAGCAAGCCCATCCTCTATCGGGTGAATTTGGTCAGTCAGGCTATAGAGGAGCTTGCTACCACTGAGCCCTGGTGGCAACTTATGCGCAGCGGAAACAATCAGTGGTTTGGTATCAGCCGCCCGACAAAGGAATCCGCCCGTTTTTTTCAAACGGCTGTCACGTTGGAGCAAGCGCCACAGCGGCTGTTTAATGTGCCCAGTACGGCGCAGGAGCTGGCATTAAGCCATACCGCCGGCTGGTACTATCTGGTGGAGCAGCAACCGGATTCTTGGACCCTGGCACACTTTGATCCCAGTAGTGGGCAGCGGGTCGAGCTTTATGCAACGAAAGACCCTATCCGTTTTATTCAGGCCCACCCCAGCCAGCCTTTGGTATTGCTTGGGTTGCAAGGACGTTTGGCCTTGCTGGACACCAGCTCAGGTGCGCTGCAATTCGTCACCAATTCGCAGCAACATGTTGCCTATAACAGCAGTTACCTGAGTCAGGAAGCGCTGTATTATGCCGAAGAGCGTGCCGGCCGTTGGCAGGTGACGCGTTATGATGTGGCCAGCGGGCAGCAAAGTGCGGTGGTGGGCTATCGTTTTCTGGCCCCTTGGCAGCAGCAGTATCTGGCGATGGATACCGATGGCCAGTTCTGGCGGTTAAGCGCAGAGCTGGAGCCTTTGCAGCCACTGCCTGTCAAGCTGCCGGTGAACCTGCTTCCCACCAGAACGATGTTGGACACAGATCAGCTCATCGCGGTGGCCATGAGGACTGATTTTGGTTTTGATCTGCATCGGCTGGACTTGCACACACAACAAGTCACCAGTCAGGTACTGCCTGAAAGCACACTTTTGGGTTTGCGCTACCTGAACGTGGTGAATAGCACCCTGGTGTACCGGGATAACCCACCAGCGAATAGTAAAATTGTGCGTTTTGAAGGCGCGCCATGGTTGCCCTAAACCGGAGTAAAAAGGAGACCACGCCAGGATGACGGCACTGCCACCGCAACTGCAACTCAACGACATCGTGCTCGACACCGTGCAGCAAGCGCTGCGCCGTGGTGATGACCTAATCCAGCTGGAGCCGCGGGTGTTTGATGTGCTGTGTTATTTGCTGGCGCACCGTGAGCGCTATGTCAGCTTGCAGGAGCTGCACGAGCAGGTCTGGGCTGGGCGGGTGGTGTCCGATACCGCGGTGCGGCGCACCATCAGCAAGTTGCGGGCTCAGTTACAGGATACCAATCTGGAGCAGCCGGTCTTTATTCGCTCGGGCATGAAGCGCGGTTATCAGTGGCTGGTCGAGCCGGTGGCCCTTACGCCAGGCGCCGATCAAGTTCGTGCGGCTGCGCTGCCGGAGGCCGCTCCCTCAGCCAGCCCAGCTAAGCATCGTTTTGCCCTAAGCGCCGAGACAGAAGCGTCCCTTCCTCCCAATGACAACACTGGCCGCAAGCTCTTTGCGGTTGCTCACCGCCGCTGGTTATGGCTGACAAGCCTGGCAGTACTGCTTGCTGTGTTGCTGTGGGCTGTCACAAACCAAAGTCCTGACACCGGGTCAGCAACCGAGCCAGCGCCTGATTCATTGGCGCTGCCGTACCAGGTGCTGCTGGATATCCCAGGACTAAAAACCAACCTGGCTGTCAGTGACGATGGCCAGTGGCTGTCATTTATCGGCGCTTTGGAGGGCATGCAAGGCTTGTTTTTGCAGCACACCGAAACAGGACGACTGCACAAAGTGGAGACGGCAGCAGGTGGCGCCCATTCTTCCGAATTTATTCAACAAGGCGATGCCCTTCTTTACAGTACAGTGGATATAGGCAGCAGCGGTTTGTATATGCAGGACGTCGAAGATTTACATCTACCAGCTAAAAAAATAAGTTTGGATAACCTTCAATCACCTGCAGCCTTTTTGAGTCTTGGCACTAATCAGGTGCTGATTAGTGCACAAACAGAACTTGCAGCACCGCATACGTACTATCTCTACGATTTAGCCCAGCAAAGTTGGCAGCCTTTTAGCTATAGCCCGGATGCCAATACTTTTGATTTTGGGGCGCGCCTCTCGCCTAATGGCCAGCAGGTAGCGCTGCTGCGTAACTCCCGATTAAGCAGTGTTAGCCTGATTTTGGTGTTTGATCTGCAGAGCAAAGAATTGGTGCAGCAGATCCCGCTGAGTAAAAATATTGGCTTTTTAGAGTGGCAGGATGACAACCATTTACTGCTCACCCATCGCCTAGGCAAGCCCATTCTCTATCGGGTGAATTTGGTCAGTCAGGCCATAGAGGAGCTTGCTACCACTGAACACTGGTGGCAACTCATGCGCAGCGGGAACGATCAGTGGTTTGGCATCAGTTACCCGACGGATGAATCGGCCCGTTTTTTTCAAACGGCTGTCACGCTGGAGCAAGCACCACAGCGGCTGTTTAATGTGCCCAGTACGGCGCAGGAATTAGCATTAAGCCATACCGCCGGCTGGTACTATCTGGTGGAGCAGCAGCCGGATTCTTGGTCCCTGGCACACTTTGATGCCAGTAGTGGTGAGCGGGTCGAGCTTTATGCAACGAAAGACCCTATCCGTTTTATTCAGGCCCACCCCAGCCAGCCTTTGGTATTGCTTGGGTTGCAAGGGCGTTTGGCCTTGCTGGACACCAGCTCAGGTGCGCTGCAATGGGTCACCAACTCGCAGCAACAGGTTGCCTATAACAGCAGTTACCTGAGTCAGGAAGCGTTGTACTATGCTGAAGAGCGTGCCGGCCGTTGGCAGGTGACACGTTATGACCTGACCAGCGGGCAGCAAAGTGCGGTGGTGGGTTATCGGTTTCTGGCCCCCTGGCAGCAGCAGTATCTGGCGATGGATACCGATGGCCAGTTCTGGCGGTTAAGCGCTGAGCTGGAGCCTTTGCAGCCACTGCCTTTAAAGCTGCTAGCGAATCAGCTTCACCTCAGAATGCTGTTGGACACTGATCAGCTAATGGTCGTAGCAAGGCGGTCTGACTTGGGTTTTGATCTGCATCGGCTCGACTTACACACACAACAAGCAACTACCCAGATACTATCCCAAGGCACATTGTTTAGTTTACGCTACCTGAACGTGGTGAATGGCACCCTGGTGTACCGGGATAACCCACCCGAGAATAGTAAAATTGTGCGTTTTGAAGGCACGCCTTTCGTGCGTCGATAATAAGTAGTTTGTTGATTTTATTTCACTTATTTTTGGTTATAACCCGGTTATAACCAACCGCATCACTCTGTCACAGCAAAGTCCTGCCACCGTTATCGTCTTTGTACCCTGCTCTGCCTAAGCTGGCGTTGTCTTAATCAAACGCCATTGGAGGCACTTATGAAAACATCACTAAAACGCTATG
>SKGJ01000049.1 GCA_007117525.1 Alkalimonas sp. | reverse complement strand
TGAAAATCCGCGTTCTCAATATCAAGCGGCAACCAGTCGCCACTGCCGTCTTCGTTGTAGCGGGCAACATAAAGGGTGCCTTCATCCAGCAAGTGCGGCCCTGCGGTGGCCGGGTCGTACGGCTTGGCCGAAACAAATTTGTAAATGTACTCAAAGCGGGCATCATCGCCCGAATAGGCCACCAGCGGCTTGCCGGCTTCTGGCTTGGCGAAAATAAGTCCTTCGTGGGCAAAGCGGCCCATGGCGGTGTGTTTCACCGGGGTGCTGTCTGGATTGAACGGGTCGATTTCGACAATCCAGCCAAAGTTGTTCGGCTCGTTGCGGTAATCCTCGCTGGCGTTATCGGCAAAAGGGGTAGCGTTGAAACGGCTGATGGCATCGTCGCTGCGCCCGGCGGTTTCCCAGTGCAAAATGCTGTGCTCATCGGCAATGCTGTAGCGGCGATGCTCACGCGGCATGGCTTGCTGATGATTGACAAACAGCAGTGCCCAGTTTTCTTCGCAGGTCAGGTAAGTGCCCCAAGGCGTGACGCCATGCGCGCAATTGTTCAGGGTGCCGCGGGTGCGTGTGCCATCCGGGCTGAATTTGGTGACCACCTTGGCATGGCCGCGCACCGGGCCGGTCAACTCCATCGGCGTATGGCCGGTAATGCGCCGGTTCAGCGGGCTTTGTTGCAGCAACTGCCAGTTGCCATCGGCCTGTTTTTTGATGTGCGCTACGGAGACGCCGTGCGCAGCCAGCTCTTTGTGCACTTCTTCTTTATCGCGCGGGATCCCTTTGCCGCCAAAGGCGTGCAGAATGTTGGGGTCGACGTACTCGTGGTTCATCACCAACAAGCCTTCGTCCGAGCTTTGGCCGCCTTGCTTTAAATCAATGGGGAAAAAGTGCATGCCATCGTGGTGCATGCCGACTTGTTTGGCTTGTTCGGCTGCGCTGTGGCTGGCATCGGCCCGGTAGGCCGGCGCATCGGCGGTGAGTGGTGTGCCCCAGGGCAAAAACACCTGGGTGCGGTAGCCGGCAGGCACGGTGACGGTATCAAAACGATTGATGGGGATGGCATCAAAACCCAGCAAGCCCGCCGGTTGCTGCAACAAGGCAGCCGTTGAGCTTTGGCTGCTGCAGCCGAGCAAGCCTTGGCCCAAAAAGCCGGACACAGCCAGCGCCACACTGCCTTGCAAGAAGCGGCGGCGATTCAGGCGTTTCTCCAGCACCTCGGAAAACTCCGGGTTGGCAGAAAAGTTGGCTTGCGGCTCTGCGCCTGATAAATCAAATACGTGTTGTTTCGATGCCTTGGTCATAAAAACTACCTGTTTTTTTAAACTGCAAAGGGCGCAGTCTGAAGCTGCGCTGAAAAACCTGGATGCTAGCTGCAGTCTATGACATTGCGATGACAATTGCAGTGAAAACAGAAACGGCCATAAAGCCGTTGCTGCAAGGTCTTATTGCGCCAGTTGTTGCAGCAGCTGCAATCGTTGTTGCTCCTGCTCGTCTGCCTGGTAGGGTTCTTTGGTTAGCTGATGCAGCGAGAAGGGCTCTAAGCGGAACTCCGGTTCGGCTGAGTCGCCGTAGCGGGTGGGTTGCCCTGGGGCAGGTGATAGCCGTTCCAGTTGAAAGCTAGTGAGCCAGAAAGGCTCGTCTGTGTCGGGCAGTACCGAGCGGTGCGCTCTTAGGTGTAGGGTATTGCTGCCAGCTTTCAGCGCTGCTCTGGCCGTCAGCACCGCTATCGGCTGGCGCCCGGCAGTCAACAAGTTGGCTCTTAACCGGTAATGGCCGGCCAGCTCTGCCCGCAATTGCACCGGGATCACCATATCGGGCCCTTCACCATAGCTGCTGTCGATGCCGGTGATCTGCGCGACCGGCGCGCTGATTTCAAAGCCGGTACGAAGCAGCAGCGGCTCAGTGGTGCCATGCAATCGCACTTCGGCGGTGACATTGCCATCCCAGCTTTCTCTGCTGGGTAGTTGCAGCTCAAAGCCGTCCTGAGTTGGCTGCATCGCCTGTTCGGCCAGCTGCTCGCCGCTCCATTCATGCAGCAAACGTAAGGTCGCACCTTGCACCGAAATTCCTTGCAGTTGCAGCGTGATGTCGATGGGCTCTGGGTAGATAAAACGGTACTGGCTGGGAAACAGGCTGGCACTGGCACCATCTTTCAGCGGAACAGGCTGGGCAATAAAGCGGTTGGGCTGCAGCAACTGGCTATCCGCTGTGGTTAGCGGTCGGGAATACGACGGAATGGTGATCTCCTCGGCGTAAGCACTGGCCAGCCACTGCAGCTGTTGCTGCATCGGTGCTTGCTCTGGCTCCAACTGGATGAGCTCGGGGTGCTGGACCGATGCCAGGCTTGCCGTGGCCTGCCTGTCCTGAGAGACAGTAGCTGGGGCTTTCCCGGCAACCTTAGCCGTGCCGGTTGTTGTGGGCCACAGCCACCAGACTAGCAGCAGGCAGCTGAGGACAGCAGCTGCGACCAATAACGCCTTATTCAATCCAGCAACTCCTGATACACCAGCTCGGATAAACTGAACTGATCCGAGCCGCGCACCACCCGATAGGTGGAGCGGAATATCCACCAGCCTGAGCTGATATCGTCGCTGTCAAAGCCATAGCCGGTTTGATCGGTAAAATTGACCGACGCATTGGCCAAGGTAACCTGGCCGCGCTGACGGTCGGTCAGGATGCCATTGTGGCTGTAGTTATCGCTCATTAGCATCGGGTAGTGGTAGGGCATAAAGCTGGTCACTGCCTGGCTTTGGGCTGCGACTTTGCCATTAAAGCCGACCTGGTTGGAACAACTGTGAAAGGCTGCCACGCTGGCAGCGCCGCAGCTGGAGTGACTGGCAACCACACCATCATCGGTACCTGGCAGGAACAATCCCGTGGTGCCAAAGTAATCGTTGCTGGCTGCGACCATACGAATGCGCGGGATGCGCTCATCTGGAAAAGCGGCCAGTTGTCGGGCACTGTTGACACGCAAATCATTCAACACCCCGAGGTTAGCCGGCGAAGGCGTTTCACCCAGCCACAGCGAGATGGCAAAACGCAGGGTGGCATCAATCCAGCTGCCGCTGTTAGCGACATTGATGGCCAAATCGGCCAGCTCAGAGCCGCCACCTGCCCCGGCAAAATCCAGGGTGGCAACAATGTTCAGCGGCTGCAGGCCGGCATTTTGCAGCCATAAAGCCTGATTATCCAGAATGTAACGGGTCACCAGGTCGCCGGTGGAATGGGTCACAAAGATGCAGCCATTTTGGCAGGTGCCTTGTTGCGACAGTTGCTGCAACACCGGCCAGGCATAGTCGCTGATGATCCGGTCGGTAATGCGTTCATGCGATGGCCAGTCGATACGGGCACTGGCCTTAGGCAACCAGAAATCTTGCCAGTAATTGGCGCCATCCTGTGCTACTTCCGTTTGGTTGGGTCTGCTGGCGAGCTGAGCAGGTTGGAAACCATGCACCAACACTATGGGGTAGTCGCTGGCTTCGGCTGAGCTGTGCCAGAGCGTGGCCGCTAAAACAGCGGTGGAGAGTATGTATTTCATGCAAGCCTCTATCGTTTGTTGTTGTTGTTCGATACTGCTTCCCTGAACCGATGGTTTGATGTCCGACCTGTCCTAATCTAGAGCAGACAGCTCAGATTGCAAGGGCACAAAACCGGAGTCAAAGCCGGTAACAGAAGGTTTTTAGTCTTGGAGCGTTTCAACAAAAACGGAACAGCAAAGTGATCTCAATGGCTGTGGTAGGCTGGATGGTCAGGGGAGTGTTTAAAGTGATTGCTCGAAGTTTTTTTAAAAACGGCAGCCGCAGCTGCCGTATCAGGGACGGATAGCCCGCAGTTAGAGCGCAGCGATTTCCTCGATTTGCGCTTCCAACTTGCTGAGACTGAGCTTCAGCTCGGCCTGTTTGGCTTTCTCTTTTTCCAGTACCGCCTCGGGTGCATTGTTGACAAACTTCTCGTTGCTCAGTTTGCCATCCACCCGGGCCAGTTCCTGCTTGGCTTTTTCCAGTAGCTTGCCAAGACGTGCCAGTTCGGCGTCTTTGTCGATCAGGCCGGCCATTGGGATCAGCACATCCATGGCGCCGACTTGCTGCACGGCACAGGCCGGCGCTTTGTCCTGACTGCTGAGCACGGTGATCTGTTCCAGCTTGGCCATCACTTGCAGGAAGTTGCGGTTTTGCTCCAGCCGGCGTAGCTCGTCGCTGCTAAGCTGACGCAGCAAAATCGACAGCGGCTTGCCCGGAGAGATGTTCATCTCACCACGAATGGTACGTACTGCCAGGATCACCTGTTTGAGCCACTCCAAATCCTGCAGCGCCGTGTCGTTGACTTCCTCGGCCTGATACTCAGGATAGGGTTGCAGCATAATGCTGTCGCCCTGCACGCCTGCCAGTGGTGCGACTTGCTGCCAGATGGTTTCGGTCATAAAAGGCATAATGGGGTGCATTAAGCGCAGCAGGCTTTCCAGCACGGTGACCAGGGTGCGGCGGGTGCCGCGCTGGGCGGCTTCGTCGCCTTGTTGCAGTACCGGCTTGGTCAGCTCCAGGTACCAGTCGCAGAACTGGTTCCAGGTAAACTCGTACAAAGTGTGGGCGGCCATATCAAAGCGGTAGTTGTCCATCGCCTGGCGCACCGCTTTCACTGTGTGCTGGTACTGGGTCAGGATCCACTCATCGGCCAGCGACAAGGTGCAGTCACCGCCGTTTTGGCCGCAATCCTGGCCTTCGGTGTTCATCAGCACATAACGGCTGGCGTTCCACAGTTTGTTGCAGAAATTGCGGTAGCCTTCCAGTCGCTTCATATCCCAGTTGATGTCGCGACCGGTCGAAGCCAGTGCTGCCAGGGTAAAGCGCAGCGCATCGGTGCCACTGGCCTGGATCCCTTCCGGAAACTGGGTTTTGGTTTGCTTGGCGATTTTCTCGGCCAGCTTGGGCTGCATCATGTTGCTGGTGCGCTTGGCCAGCAGCGCATCGAGTTCAATGCCGTCGATTAAGTCCAGCGGATCGATGACGTTGCCCTTGGACTTGGACATCTTATCGCCGTTTTCATCGCGGATCAGGCCAGTGACGTACACGGTTTTGAAAGGCACCTGCGGCTTGCCGTCGGCATCTTTAATCAAATGCATGGTCATCATAATCATCCGGGCGACCCAGAAGAAGATGATGTCAAAGCCGGTCACCAGCACATCGGTCGGGTGAAAACGTGCCAGCTCCGGTGTTTGCTCCGGCCAGCCTAAGGTAGAGAAAGTCCAGAGGCCAGAACTGAACCAGGTGTCCAGCACGTCTTCGTCCTGGCGCAGTGTCACACTGTCGTCCAGACCATGCTGGCTACGGACTTCCTGTTCGTTGCGGCCGACATAGACCTTGCCGTTGTCGTCGTACCAGGCCGGAATGCGATGGCCCCACCACAGCTGGCGGGAAATGCACCAGTCCTGAATATCGCGCATCCAGCTGTAGTACATGT
>SKGJ01000183.1 GCA_007117525.1 Alkalimonas sp. | reverse complement strand
AGGGCCAGCCAGCCCCGGTGATTGATGGCTTTACCGGCTCGCAGCGTTTCTTTATTGGCTGGGGCCAGATCTGGCGTATTAAGTTCCGTGATGAAGCCCTGCGTCAGCAAGTGATCACCGGGCCCCACTCACCGGGCAAATACCGGGTACTGGGACCACTGTCCAATATGCCGGAGTTTTATCAGGCCTTTGATGTGCAGCCAGGCGATGGTATGTACCGCGAGGAAGCGGTGCGGGTGAAAATCTGGTAACGCTTGCCAATCGATAAAAAATGCCGGCATCAGAGCCGGCATTTTTTATCGAATAACAGAGTTTAAAACTTATAACTGAAACCAACAGTGACAGCACTAGCGCGTGAGCTTTCGCCTTCAAACTTTGCTTTAGGCAAGTCATTGTATTCCAGATGGACTGCAAAATGGTCATTGAATGCATACTGGCCGCCCACTCCCCAGGTCACACCTTTGCCATTCAGGCTAACACGGCCAGAATTTTGACCATCTGTTGCGCTGATACGGTACTTGGCATGACTGTAACCAGCTAAACCATACAATGAAAACTCATCCGACAATGGCACCATTCCTTTACCCAGCAGGGCAAAGCGGTTGCTTAACTCTACCTTGGCACGAAAATCATCAAAACTCAAAGACTTATCCTGAACGCCGGTATGCCAGCGTCCTTCAATGGCAAAGTTTTCATTGAGCTGATAACCACCCAAAACACCCACTGAACCCAGCTTGTAGCTTACCGAAATGCCATCCTCTGAATCTTTCAACGTATGGCGATCGTACTGCGCACCCACATAAAAGCCTTCGCTGGCTACTGCTTGCCCCGCCAACAGCGCCGCAGCGCCAACCATCAATGCTAACTTCTTCATCCTTAATTTTCCTTTGGTTTGGTTGAAAACACAGGCATGCTAGCCAGCCCAAAATGAACAAAAACTTAACGCAGTACACATTTGTTTACTTTTCATGCAGTCGATTCATGTCATTTTATCCTGAATTCCACACCAATCAACGCCATGGGCTCGCCACTGCGGTTTTTTTTTGTTACAAAAAGGCATTAAAATGTTCAAGGATGCCGGATGAAAACTCTCTCTCTTTATTTGCTGGGGCTGTTCTTTGCCTTCAGCCAGCCGCTTTGGGCCGAAGCCGTTGATATCGGCTTTATGGAACCCGCCGCCGAAATCACCGCCATTGTCGATGCGCCGCCACCACCGGCAGCCAGCTTAAGCCCGAATGGTCGCTGGTTGTTGTCACTGGAGCGCCCGGCATTGCCTTCGCTGGCAGACTTGGCAGAACCCGAGTACCGGCTGGCCGGTATGCGCTTTAATCCACGCAATCAGGGGCCTTCGCAGCCGCGCTACCTGTCTGGTTTGCAGCTGATTGAGCTGGATAACCAACAAAGCAAAGCCATTCGTGGCCTGCCGCGCAATTTGCGGGTGCTGTCGGCGACCTGGTCACCGGATAGCCGCTATCTGGCCTTGCTGCAACTGGAGCAGGATCACACCGCCCTGTGGCGGGTCGATGTTGAACGCGGTCGCGCGGAGCGCTGGTCAAAAGTCAAAGTCAACGCCATCCGCGGCGGCCAGCTGCAGTGGGCTGCCGATAGCCAGGCCGTATTTCTATTGGCGGTCGATCCGAAGCGTGGCGCCGAGCCAGCAGCTCCGGCAGTACCAGCAGGCCCGGTCGTGACCGAAGTACGTGGCCGCACGGCGCCGGCCCGCACCTATCAGGACTTGCTGCAAAACAGCCACGATGAAGCCTTGTTCAATCATTACATGGCCAGCCAGCTGGTGCGGGTTGGTCTGAACAACCGCATTCAGGTCATTACCGAGGCCAAGCCTTACTTAGGTTTTTCGCTGGCACCGGACAATCAGCATCTGTTGACTACCCGCTTAACCGAGCCCTATTCCTATGCGGTGCCGATGTTTCGTTTTGGCCGCACCAGTGAAGTACTGAACCGCCGTGGTGAATTGCTCTACACCGTGGAACAGCAGCCACTGGCCGACAATCTGCCGATTGCCTTTGATGCCGTGGTCGACAGCCGCCGCGCCATTCAGTGGCGCAGCGATCAGCCCGCTACCCTGGTCTGGGCCCAGGCTCAGGACGGTGGCGATCCACGCCAGGCCGCGGACACACGGGATCAGCTGCTGCAGCTGGCTGCGCCTTTTACGGCCGAGCCGACACCTTTGCTCGATATGCAGTACCGTTTTGCCAGCATGCTGAGCGCGGAAGATGGCACCAGCCTGGTGTGGGAGCGCTGGTGGCAGGAACGGCAGGAAAAGCTCTGGTTGCTGACCGATGCCGAACCCAAACTGCTGTGGCAGCGCTCTTATGAAGACCGCTACGGCGATCCGGGCACGCCACTAACGCGCCTGGATGCCAATGGCAACCGGGTACTGCGGCTGGATGATGGTGCCATCTTGCTGACCGGTGCCGGAGCTTCTGACGAGGGTGATCGCCCCTTTATCGATCGGATGCAGCTGCACAGTGGTGAAACCGAGCGGCTTTGGCGCTCCGAAGCCCCTTATTATGAGTACCCCATCACGCTGCGGGCCGATGGCCGTTTGCTGACCCAGCGAGAAAGCATCGACACGCCGCCGGATTTTTACCTGCGCGATTTGCAAAGCGGTGCCCTGACGGCAGTGACCCAAACACCACACCCGATGCCGCATACGCTTGGTATCAGCCGGGAGATGATCCATTACCAACGCGAAGATGGTGTGCCGATGTCTGCCACCTTGCTGCTGCCAGCTGGCTACGATAAAGAACGTGATGGTCCACTGCCAACCATTGTCTGGGCTTACCCGCGCGAGTTTCGCAGCAGTGCCGCTGCCGGTCAGGTCAGTGGCTCCCCCTATCGCTTTAATCGTATCAGCTACTGGAACCCACAGTTTTTGGCGACCCAAGGCTATGCAGTGCTGGACAGCGCCACCATGCCCATCGTGGGCGAAGGCGAGAAAGAACCGAACGACAGCTTTATCGAGCAGCTGATCATGAACTCCAAAGCGGCGATTGAAGCCGGCGTGAGCCGTGGCGTAACCGATCCGGAGCGGGTTGCGCTGGGCGGTCACTCCTACGGGGCCTTTATGACGGCCAATGTACTGGCGCATTCCGACCTGTTCCGCGCCGGCATTGCCCGCAGTGGTGCTTACAACCGCAGTCTGACGCCTTTTGGCTTTCAGCGCGAACAACGCACTCTGTGGGACGATACCGATCTCTACATCCGGATGTCGCCGTTCTTCCATGCGCACAACATCAAAACACCGCTGCTGCTGATCCATGGCGCCGAAGACAACAATTCCGGTACCTTCCCGATGCAAAGCGAGCGCTTGTACCAGGCCATTAAAGGCAATGGTGGCACCACCCGGCTGGTGATGCTGCCGCTGGAGTCGCACGGCTACCGCGCCCGCGAATCGGTGCTGCACATGCTGTGGGAAACGGTGAACTGGCTGGATGAGTTTGTGAAAAATGCCGAGCCGCGTAAAGCCAACTAAGCGGTTAGCTGGCTCAACAAAACCAGCCCTGACGCGGCTGGTTTTTTATTTGCTTCACCTTACTAAAAGCCGTAGGCTGTCATTTCTGTGTCTTTTAAATGTATACAAGGTAAAAAAATGGTGTTGCTGCGCAAACTGACCAAAGCTTTGTTATGGCTGATCCTTGGCATCTTGCTGTTGGTACTCAGTCTGTATGCGCTCTTGCTGGCCATCAACTGGCAAGATCAAACACCTTCAGACGATGCTCTATTGCTGCAAAGCTTTTTACATTATGATGCATCCATTGCTGATGAGCTCAATGGTTATCACTATCTGCAGGAACACAGCGATCCAGCTCTGTTGCCAGTATCGGATGAGCTGAGGGCGCTGTTTATGGCATGCGACCGCGCCAATTGTCATGACAAGCTGACTGCAGCCAGCGCTGATTTAGTCGCACTGCTCGCAGAGCACCAGGCTTTGCTGGAGTTCTACCGACAACTGCTACACTTTCGCTACTGGCAAGAAACTCCGCTTAGCCATCAGTCACAAATTCCATCGTACCAGCCTGTGATGCACGCCCAGCGCCTGTACATGATGCAGATTTGGTTAAAAGTACAGGCAGGCGATGTCATAACCGCACAGCAGTTACTCCAAAACGATCTGCAGTTTTGGCGCATGGTGATTCGCCAGAACCATCATTTACTAGGCAGCATGATCAGTCGAGCCGCTTTGCAAAGGCATTTCGCTTTCAGTCAGATGCTGCTGGCACCGTTAGAACCTGACCACCCAATAGCCTTGGCACCAGCAAGCTGGCATGCCCCTTTTAGTGCTGAAGAGCTAAGGCTGAAACGTGCAATTGCCGGTGAGTGGGTCTTTAGCAGCAGTTATATAGATGAGATGCTGGCAGCACCTTTCAAAGATCTGGGAACCAGCTTTTCTGAGCAGCTGACCATGTGGCTGTTAAAACCTTTTTTGTTACCACAAGCCACCGCCAATGACTATGCCACGCAACTTTTAGCTTGCCTTGGGAAAAGCCAAGCCGGCGATCTGCGCTGGTATCACTGGTTTTACAACCCTTTGGGTAAGATGCTTAAACAGGACATGTGTTCGCATTATCAGCGTTATAGCCTGCAAGAGCTTGAACAGCATCGTTTGGACACCCTTGCAAAGCTAAACGGCGTTAATTCCCCCGAGCCGCCTTAATCTCAGCCAGCAATTGCTGCACATCGGTGCGCTTTAGCAGTTGCTCGGCCGGCTGTGGCAAACGGCGCTGCCAGTTCGGGTACTCGGTGCTGGTCCCCGGCACATTGACCGGGGTATCCACCAGCACCAGGTCTTCCAGCTGAAAGGCCATCAGTTTGGCCGGCGTCGCCGCGACAAAACGGTGACTGTGCTGAATCAAGGCGCTGTAATCGTCGCCCACCAGCTCAAACCGCTGCCGCAGGATCTGTTTTTCCTGCTCGCGCAGCTGATGCAACTGTGCAGCCACCTCGGCGCTGGGGTACAAATCCAGCCGGTGGCGCAGCGCCAAGTCGTGTTCCTGCCAGTAGCCGACCATGGTTGGCATATCGTGGGTGGTGACCGTCGCCATCGACCGCTCCGGGTAGGTGGCATCGCTGTGCTGGTAGCTGCTGTCTTTTTGCTCCAGCAAAAACACCCGGTACGACAGCACCTGGTACTGCTCCAGCAAACGGCTGATCTCGGCCGGCACTGTGCCCAAGTCTTCACCAATCACCACGCAGTGATTGCGCTGGCTTTCCAGCGCTAAAATGGCGAACAAATCGTCGGCCGGGAAACGGACATAAGCCCCCTCAGTAGCACTTTTACCGACAGGGGTGCACCAAAGCCGCAACAGCGCCATCACGTGATCGATGCGCAAAGCACCGGCATGCTGCATATTGGCCTGCAGCAAATCAATAAAGGGCTGGTATGCCTTGGCTTTTAAAACCGCCGGGTTGTAAGGCGGCAAGCCCCAATCCTGGCCTT
>SKGJ01000058.1 GCA_007117525.1 Alkalimonas sp. | reverse complement strand
ATGGCACTGGCATGATCGCGCATCAGAGCGCTTTCGGTGACTTCAAACCGCAGGCTGCCGGCAGGCAGCTGATAGCGACTGAGCAAGGCTTCAACTTGTTCAGCCAGCTGAGGTTGTTCTAAATGCCGGGCCGATAAATTGACCGATAAATACAGCGGGTGACCCGTTTTATGCCATTGTTGCAGATCTTCCAGGGCACGTTCCAGCAAGTGCTGCGTCATTGGAATGATCAGGCTCAAATCCTCGGCCAGTGGGATAAACTCGGCAGGAGAGACCACACCATCACTGCTGTACCAGCGCAGCAGTACTTCGGCCCCAATGATGCTCTTGTGCCGGCTGTCTATGATGGGTTGGTAGTAATTGACAAATTCTTGCTGCTGAAATGCCTTACGCAAGCGGGTTTCCCGGGCCAGCTGCATGTGGGCTTTTTCATTCATTTCGCGGGTAAAAAACTGGAAGTTGTTGCGACCGGCTTCTTTGGCATGGTACATGGCGACATCGGCATGCTTCATCAACTCAAAGGCGGTGTAAGCGTCATCCGGGTAGACGGCAATGCCAATGCTGGGCGAGACGCCGACGGTATTGGGGCCTAACTTCATCGGCTCGCCAATGATTTGCAGCATTTTGCGGGCGACATGGCTGATGTTGTCGTTGCACTTGTAGCCTTCTAACAACACCACAAACTCATCGCCACCAAGGCGAGCAACGGTATCGCTTTCACGCAGGGTCAGGTTTAGCCGCCTGGCAACTTCTTTAAGGAGTAAGTCGCCAATGTCGTGGCCCAGCGAGTCGTTAATGTGCTTGAATCTATCGAGATCCAAAAAACACAGCGCTAACGATCGCTTGGAGCGTTTGGCGGTTTCAATGCCATGATGGATCCGATCCGTCAGCAGGGCCCGATTGGGCAGGCCGGTCAGGGCATCGTAATTGGCCAGGTAGCGCAGCTCGTCTTCGGCCAGTTTTTGATCGGTGATGTCGGTAAAGACCAACACAAAAAAAGCGACTTTATTCTGCTCGCCAATGCCGCTAATGTTGATCAGGGTCGGCCGCTCCCGTCCATCCGGTGTGACTATGATTTCTTCGCCTTGCCAGTGTTGATTGACCTGAAAATCCCGCAGCAGTCGGGTGTAGTAGCGACGTCGGTCCAGGCTGATGCCCAAGTGGTGGGTTTGCGGGTTGCTCAGGTAATGCTCAACCGGACCAAAGGCATCGGCAAAGGATTGGTTGGCGGCAATCATTCGTTGTTGCTCATCCAAAATGACTACCCAGTCACGGGTTTTTTGAAAAGCCTCGCCGAATAAACGGGCTTTTTCCTGACTGGCCCTGGTTTCGGTGATGTTGCTAAAAGTCCCCAGCACGCGCATGACCTGCTGCTCGTCGTCCAGCTCGGCGATTTTGCCAATATCACGGAACCAAAGCCAATGCCCATCTTTGTGCTGCAGACGATAAGTGTGATCAAAGCTGTTGGCTTTTTGGGTTAGAAAACTTTGCCACTTGTGCTCGAACTGCGGTTTGTCATCCGGGTGGATCAGCGACAAATGTTGCTCCAGCGTCAGTGGATTAAGGGATTCGCGGTACCCCAGCATGCTGGAGATACGTGAGGCGTAAAGACTGTTTTTACTGGCGTGCCACTCCCAGGTACCGCTGTCGACCGCTGCCAGCGCTTGTTTCATTCGCTGCTCGCTGGCTTTAAGCTTTCGGTGCGCCATGGTCAGCATGCGCTGCTGTTGTTGGCGATTGCGTAGCCAAACCAGCAACAGGGCCAAACTGAGAAGGGCATAAGTTGCATAAGCCGGACTGCTAGCCCACCAGGGGGCCATAATGCGCAGTGTCAGGCTGGCTGTGTCGCTTTCGGCTCCGGTGATGGGTGAAACAGAAACCACGTGAAAGCGGTGTTCTCCGGCCGGCAGGCGAGGAATAATGACCTGATGGTCGGATTGCTCAGGAAAGTGAAAGGCCTGTTTGCCTTCCAGCCACACCCGGAAGCTTGCTTTTTGGCTGTCACGAAAGCTCATGCTGCTGAAGTTGAGCTGTATCCCCTCTGCTCGAGCCGGCAGCTGGATCACTCGATTGTTCAGATGACCATAGGGAGTTGTAAAGCTGCCATCCAGCAGACTTAACCCTGTGATCACAGCCTGATTTTGTTCATCGTAGCCATGCAGATAGCTTGGTTCAATCAGGGTCAGGCCGCGCATGCTGCCATAAGCCAGACGACCATCATGCAATTTTATGCCTGCCCGGCCATTGTACTCGTGTGTCAACAGGCCATCGTGGCGGTTAAATCGCTCAATATGAAAGCTGCCTGGGTGCATGCGAAACAGACCATGATGATTGGAAAACCAGATGTAGCCAGCGTTGTCTTGTTGCAAGCTAAAGACCAGGTTGCTGATTAATTTGTTGTGCTGGTGAAAGTGATGCAGCAGAGTGAAATCCTGATCAAAGATTAAGATCCCAACACCATTGAACGCTACCCAGAGTCGCCCTTTGGTATCGCGCAGCGTATTTTCTGCAATGCGGTAAAGCCCCGGGTTGTAATGCTCTGCCATGAACACCTGCTCCAGCCGCCCGGAAGCTTGGTGGTATACCCATAACTTATCGGCTGTGGTCAGCAGCAGTTGATCATCGGAGCCCGGCACATAGCCCAGGAAGCCTCCAAACTGATAGGCCGCAAGTGGTTGCAGAGCAGGCAGTTTCTGAATGCTGCCATCGGCAGGTTGATAACGATAAAAAGCCTCATTGGCAAAAAACCAAAAGGCACCTTGCAGGTCCCGCCAGTAATGCCAGCTGCCTGCAGCCAGTAACTCTGCATCGCTTTTTTCAGCGAAAGGTAAGGGCTGCAAGCTGGCCGAAACCGGGTCAAATAAATGCAAGCCGGTTGCCGAGCTAAAGAAGATGCCAAGTTCTGCATCAGGAAAAAGGCTGAAGATGGTGCTTTCATGCCAAACGGCTTTGGGATCCGGGTTTTTCAAATAGGCGTCAATGTGGCCACTTTGCAACTGCACTCGGTTTAAACCATTGTCGGTTCCGACCCAAAGCTCACCCGGCTCTGCTTCTGCCAGTACCCAAACCCGAATGCTGCTAAGAAGATTGTCACCACTGGTTTGAGCCCCAAGGTGGCTGAATGCCTGGCTACGCGGATGCCAGTAGTAAGCGCCATCATAACGACTGCCTAGCCAATAACCGCCTTGCCGGTCGGCGACCATGCTGATGATGTTGTTGTCGAGAAGCTGATGCTGGCTGTCACTGAATCGCCAGAGAAAGCTCAGCTTGTTGTTGGCTGGGTCAAATCGATACAGTCCCCGCTCGGTGGCAACCAAGGCATCTTGGTCGCGCCACTCCAGATGCCAGATGTTGCGCTCTGCGATGCGCTCAGTCGCCGTGATGGAAGTTTGTTCATGCAAAAAAGCAGTGATGTCTGCCAGGGGTAACGAATAAAGCCCTTCTACCGTCCCCAACCAGAGTTGTTCATCCTGGATGGAGAAAAACTTAAGGTGGCGCTGATCCGCGTTGGCATCTGCCTGATGGTAGGGGATAGGATGAACCTGCTGAGTGGTCAGTTCCATCAGCAACAATTGATGCGAGGTGCCAATGAACAACCAGTCCTGGTAAGGGTGCAATACCCGAATAAACTCATCGGCCGGTGCCTGCTCAGGCAACTGAAACAAAGGACTGCTTTGCCTTGTAGCAATATCCAGTAAAAAAATGCCCTGATTGGTCGCTGCCAGCAGCTGAGTGGAAGAGAATTCAATTAAATCCGTCAAATAGTGTTGGCCACTGCCTTCCGGTAAGGCTGGTAAATCAAAGTAGGGCTCTAACCAGCCGGAATCAAAGTTGTAGCGAAAAACACCGGCAATGGGAGTTGCGGCCCAGATGGATTGATCGCTCAGCTGGATGGTTTTGTTGAAGTAGGTATCTTGCAAGGATTTTTGAGCATCGACCACCGGGTTGACTCTGGCACTGTCGTAGCGGTTCAGGCCACCATCCGTTGCCAGCCAGAGGAAGCCTTTGGCATCCAGCATCATGTGCGGGACCGTGCCCTGAGATAAACCATGTTCAGGTGTCAAAGGGAAGAGTACCGGGCTATTGTCGGCGAGCAAGGCTCCTGAACAAAGCAATATTATAAAAGCCAACAGATGGCGCACAACACTCACTGAGTATCCTTATCAGGCGAAATTCTTATTATGGGTTGTTGAATCATCCTAATGCATTTACTCGCTTGCTAAAATCAGGCAATAGGCCTGATCATGATTCACTATACTAAGCTGTCAAAATAAGTCCAGCTTCACAAAAAATTGAGCAGGATCCAACCCAGAGCAGCAAGGCCAGACAGCAACAATACCAGCTGCAGCAACTGCTGTTGAGCCTTCAGCGCTTGTTGCAGATGACGATGATCGGGCTCGGCATACTCCAGCCCAAGCCGATCTCTGTTGGTTTTGATGCTGCCTTCGTAAATGGCAGGCCCGCCCAGGCGGCAACGCAGGCTGGCACAGGCAGCGCTGAGGCAAGCGCTTTGTGCCCAATTAAAATACTGCCGGGGTGCTTGGCGCAGCAGGCGGTATGAGGCACGGCAGCGCAGCCGAATACAGACCAGCACAAAGCACAATACGTAGCCTGGCCAGCAGAGCCAGCTGGCCAGCAGTGCGACCGGGGCACCAAAATGCCGATTGTGGCTCAGCTTTGGGTTCCAGCTTTGTTGCAGCAGCAAAATCAGTCGGACCGCCAGCGCCAACCAGATCCCGGCCAGCAGATACCAAAACAAGGTGGTTAACCAGATACGGGCAAACTGCAGCCAGAGGCTTTCAATGCCTGCTTTGCTAAGCCCCATGGCCGAGAGTGAATGGGTTTGGCGCAACAGCAGCTGACTGGCCAGATCCCGGGCCAGGCTCAGCTGTTGGCCAGCCAGGGCTTGTTGCAGGCGCTGAGCGCGCTGGCGCAGGGGAGCAAAGTCCAAACAGAGGTAGAGCAGCAACAGCTGGTAAAGCTCAGGCCAGTCCATCAGCCAGTTGGCGGTGTAGAGCAAAGCCAGAAAGGGCAGGGTGGCCAGCAGCAAAGCCAGGCCACCGGATAAGCGCAGTTGATTTACCGGCCGTGTCGGATCCGGGTTTACCTTGTAAGCCAGCCGCTGGGCAAAAAAGCGATAAAAGGTAAGGGGGTGGTAGCTGGCAGGCAAAGGCAACCAGGTGGCCAGCAGCAATACCAGCCACAGCAAAACCGGGCTGGATTGCAGCAGCTCTGCCCAGGGCATCGTGATCAGCTGGCCAGTTGTTGCAACAGGCCCACCACCATGGCGGAGCTGTGTTTGGAAGCGACTTCCAGATAGGCTTCAAAGGAGTCGGGCGACTCTTTGCCAGCAATATCGCTCAAGCTGCGGATCACCACGCAGGGAACCTGCATTTGGTAACAGACCTGGGCAATGGCAGCGCCTTCCATTTCGACGGCCAGCATCGAGGGGAACAGGCGGCGGGTTTGCT
>SKGJ01000284.1 GCA_007117525.1 Alkalimonas sp. | reverse complement strand
CCTCACTGACATGGTGCAGCACCACCCGAAAGTTAAACTCGTCGGCCAGGCGCAACACCGTCAGCACATCGTCATGCCGGTGGCTGTGATGGTGGACAATGCGTTCGCCACTGAACACCTCACAAAGCGCATCTTGCCCCAGGTTGCGAGCCGGGGGATTGTCGGACTCACGGCGCTGGCAGTACTCCTGAGCGGACACCAGCTGAGCGCGCATTAATGCAGCCGCTTTGCCACGGGTACCGGGAAAAGGCGAAGCACGCAGTGGGTTGGTGCCATTGGCCATTTTAATGCCCCCAGCCATGGCCCCCGACTCGGTGCGTATCGCCAGCTGCTCAATGCTGCTGGCATTGCGCAACTTCAGATAACTGGTTTGTCCGCTTAGCAAATGCCCGGAGCCCGGCATCACATTCACGGTAGTAATGCCACCGGCCCTGGCTTTCATAAAGCCGGCATGGCGGCTGTTGATGGAGTCCAGTGCCCGCACATCCGCCTGGATCGGTGCACTGCGATCGGCACCAGCCACCTGGCCAATGTGGGAATGGGTATCCACCAGACCCGGCATAATGACTTTGCCATCCAATCGGTGCACTGATGCCGTTGCGGGTATGGCAACCTGGCTGCCGACCGCGACAATCCGGCCCTGATCCACCAACAGAGTGCCATTGGCAATGGGCGGACCATCCATCGTCAGCAGCGTTGCCCCGACAAAAGCCTGAGGGCTATCTTGCGCCTGAACTGCACAAACAACACATCCGATGGCCAAGAGAAACGATTTTCGCATGGTACAAACCTTTTAAAAAACAGTTCTCCAGCATAGGCAGGGATTGCTGTCACAACAAGCAGCATTGATCCTAAAAAGCGCACCGGGTATCGCAAAGACAAGCGGGCTCATTGAGCCCGTTTGTCGTTTAGCGCTGATTCCAGAGCAGATTCAAAGTATCAGGATGCTGCATCCACCGCAGTGTTCCGGCTGAAGAGCCGTCTCTTCAATGCCTTGAACGGTCGTTTGCAATCCTCCAAAATCAGGTAGAGGCAAGGCACCAGCACCAGGGTAATTAAGGTGGCAAACAGCACCGCAAAGCTCAGCGATACCGCCATCGGAATCACAAACTGCGCTTGCAAACTGGTTTCAAACATAATGGGCACCAGACCAAAGAAGGTGGTTAAGGAGGTCAGTAAGATAGCACGAAAACGCATCTTACCGGCACGTACCACCGCATCGGTCATCGACAAGCCCTCCCGGCGGGCCTGATTGACGTAATCGGTCAGCACCAGGCTGTCGTTAATCACCACCCCGGCCGCGGCAATCATGCCGAAAAATGAAAACAGCGACAGATTCATGCCAAAGACAAAGTGGGCCAACACGGCACCTATCATGCCAAAGGGGATCACCGACATCACAATCAGTGGCTGGCTGTAGCTTTTCAGCGGGATAGCCAACAGAATGTACACCATCAGTAAGCCGGCAATCATGAATAAAAACATCTGGTCGCGCTGACGCTGCTGCTCTTCAATCTGGCCGCCCAGCTCGGTGCGGACGCCGGGAAAGCGCTCGAGCAAATCCGGTAAGATATCCGAGCGCACCAAGCGCACCACTTCACTGGTGGTGACCTGGGCCTGGTCGACATTGGCCGAGACCCGCACCGTGCGAAAACCGTTTTCCCGGTTGATGCGGGAAATGCCCGGTGTTTCAAGCAGCTCTGCGACATCGCCCAGCAAGACAAAGTCCCCCGATGGCAGCCGAACCTTGCTGTAATCCAGGGCGGCGATTTGCTCACGCTGCTGTCTGGGGTAGCGCACCATCACCCGAACTTCATCGCCGTCACGGATCATCCGCTGCGCTTCCAGACCATAAAAGCCTGCACCGACCTGAGACGCCAAATCAGCCGGTGTTAACCCCAGCTGGTAGGCAACCGGCTTCAACTGCAAGTTCAGCTCCTTACCAGCCGAGTCGATGGTTGAGCTGAGATCAAAGACCCCTGGCACTTTTGCCAGATCGGAAATCAACGCCAGCCCAGCGCGGTTCAGCTGGTCAATGTCGCGACCAAACAAACGGTATTCCAGATTGTTCTGCCCGCCCATGCTCAGCACATCGTCAATCACACGCGTCAAGCGCACGCCAGGCAATTCGGGCATGGCTTCGCGCCAGCGCCGCGATAGGGTAAAGGCATTGAAAGGCCGGTCGTCTTCCGGTACCAGCGTCACCAAGACTTCGCCACTGGTTTGGCTGTTTAAAAAGGCAAACACATCCTGCACCAGTGGCTTGCCGGTTTCAGCACGCACCCGCTCTTCCTGCTGATAGATCATGGCTTCAATGGCCAGCAGGCTTTCCAGTGTTTGCTGCTCGGAGGCGTTTTGGTGCATTTCAAAACGAATGGATGGGTAATCATGCGGTACCGGCGGCGTCATCACTACCCGCAGGTGGTTGGAAGCCATCAGTGCGATGCAGACCATCAACAGCGAGACAAAGGCAGCCAGCGTGGCGTAGCGGTGGCTGATGCAGCGCCGTAAAAATGGCTGATAGCGCTGCTCTATCAACTGCTGAAATCCGGCCTGAAAGCGGCTGCGCCAATGGTTAGGCGACAAGGGCTTGATGTTGCTGTGCGCCAGGTGTGCCGGCAGAATCAGCTTGGACTCGATCAGACTGAATACCAAACAGAGCACCACCACAATGGAAATATTGCGAAACTCATTCGACTCCATGCCCTGTGCAAACATAAAGGGTGCAAAGACAGCGATGGTGGTCAAGACACCAAAGGTCGCAGGTGTGGCCACCCGCCTGGCTCCCCGTACGATGTTATCGACACTGTGACCGCGTTGCTCGGTTTCATGGTAGGCACTCTCCCCTATGACAATGGCATCATCGACCACGATCCCCAGTACCATGATAAAGGCAAACAAGGTGACAATGTTGATGGTAACGCCGGCAAAAGGCATCAACCAGATAGCGCCCAAAAAGGCAATCGGCAAACCCAGCATCACCCAAAAGGCCACTTTCACCCGCAAAAACAGCATCAGCATCAAAAACACCAGCACCGATCCTTGCAGCAGGTTGCTCCACATCATGTTCAGGCGACCATTGAGGTAATAGGTCATATCCACCAGGGCTTCAAGCTGGTAGCCCTCGGGCAGCTGGTCGTTTTTGTAGGCCAGGTATTGATGCACACTGCGCGCGACATCGGGCAGCGACTGGCTACTGGAAGCCTGTACCTGCAAAAATGCGGCATTGCGGCCATTGCTGCGCATGTAATTGATTCGCTCTTCAAAGCCATCGGAGATTGCCGCAATATCACCCAGCAGCACCCGCTCACCTTGAGGCCCCAAAATCACCGGAATACGGGCAAAGTCGGCAGCACGGTAAGCACGCTGCTCTGAGCGAATGGCGATCATGCCGGATTCGCTGCGGATCATCCCGGCCGACAAATTGTCCGAGTGATTGCGAATCGCCCGACTGACATCCTGCAAGCTGAGGTTGTAACGCTGCAAAGTTTCCGGCGCAATTTCGACCGCCACTTCCCAGGCCGGCATCGAGCTAAAGTTAACAAAGTTAATTTGCTCCAGCAGCAGCAACTCGTTCTGGATCTCCCGCCCCATCGCCTTCAGCTCCAGCGAGTCCTCACTGCCGGTCAGCACCAGCTCCACCGCTTGCTGTCGCCACTCAACCTGATAGATGGTCAAAGGCTCCATGCCGGATGGAAAGGTACCAATGGAGTCAACCCGCAGCTTGATTTGATCGAGGCGGCTGCTGATGTCTTCACCGACTTCCAGCTCAATGCTAAGCCGGCCACCGCCACGCCAGGCAAAGCTGCGAATTCGCTTGATGCCTTCGATGTCCTGCAAGGCTTCTTCGATTTTTATCAAAATGCCTTCTTCGATTTCCTGCGGTGCTGCACCACGAAAAGTCGCATTGATGTGCACGTAATTCACTTCAACTTGTGGAAACATCTGACGCTGAATGCTGCTGTAGGTGACAAAGCCCATCACCAATATAAATACCATCATCAGGTTGGCAGCGACCGGATTGTTGGCAAACCAGGCGATAATACCGCGTTTGGGGTCAATGTGATCCATGCCTTACTCCACTTTCGCCAGTTCGTCGTGGTCCGACTCGGTGCGCACCTGCATGCCTGGCTGCGGAAAACTGGGCGCCAGCAGCACCAGCTCATCGCCAGCGCTGAGCCCTTGCTCGATCAGCACCCGGCTGCCCTCTTGCCGCAGTACCTGCACGGATTGCCGGCGCAGAGTTTGATCCGGGTTAAGCAGCCAGACATGCTGGCTGTGGACAGCATCTTGCGGCACATCGAACAGCGCCGGATGGGTTAGCCCCGCCAACACCACTTCAACATAATTCCCAAAGCGCAACACCGGCTGCTCTGCCTGCATGCCGTAAGGGTCCTCGACCCGAACCACCAGGTGGCCCATCCGGGTTTGGCCATGAATAAGCCCCAGATCCCGCACCACTTCTGCAGAGCGTTGCTGGCCATCGAACAGCACCTGTGCCGGAATGCCCGCCACGGGTTGAGGTAAAAAGCGCGTATCAAAACCGGCCAATGGCAGATGGATCTCCGCCTGTTCCACACTGTAGATTTCACCCAGTGCCGAGCCAGCCGACACCACCTGCCCCAACCCGACCTGACGGCTCACCACCAGCGCATCGTAAGGTGCCACAATGCGGGTACGCTCCAGATCGCGCTGCGCTTTTTGCAAGGCGGCCTGCGCCGATTTTACACCGGCTTCGGCGCTGTGCAGCTGCGGTTTGCGCAGCCCGAGGGCCGAGACTTCTTCCGGCGATAGATGACTAAGCTCTCTGGCGGCAACCCGGGCCTGGGCCCGCTCTTGCTCCAACACCGACTTGGCAGCAGCCAAACCGGCTTCAGCCGACAACACGGCCGCCTGATAATCAGCATCATCCAGCCTGGCCAGTACTTCCCCTTGGTGAATTAAACCGCCGGCAATAAAGTTGGGATGAATGGCGTTGATCCGACCAGAGACCTCAGGCATCAGCCGGGTTTTTTCCTGCGGCTGTACCTCCCCAAAAACCCGGACTTCAAAACGGTGGGCTCTCGGTTGTAACAGCTCGGTACTGACTAAAGGCGCCTGAGCACGGTCACTGTCGGTGGTGACCGATTCGGGTGCCGTCAACACAACAAGCGCCACCAGGGCGATCCCCAATACAAAAACGCCAACGGCAATGCCAACTTTGGTTAGGCTGCTCATGTTTCCTTCCCCTGCTGAGCAAAAATTACCTTAAAAGGTAGCAGACTTGCCGGGGTGAGCTGAACTTAAGAAGTGTTACGCTTTATGAAGGCTGAAACACTTTGTTGCAACTTGTTGAGCAGCCACAAAGTGTTTCAGTGGGAAGGGCGTTAATTTTTTTTCAGCTTTTGCCGGGCCTTGAGCAGACGCTCACGTTTGTATTGCTGATTGGGTGTTAAACTGGCTCGTTTTTTCTCGGTGGCATAAGGGTTTTCACCTTCACGGAACTCAATGCGTAT
>SKGJ01000196.1 GCA_007117525.1 Alkalimonas sp. | reverse complement strand
TCTCCGGGCTGGTATCAAAGCAAGCTGGCGGTGCCGACCTGGAATTATGCGGTGGCGCATGTGCAGGGCAAGGCTCAGTTGCTGGAGCCAGAGGAAACGCTGGCAGTGCTGGAGGAACAGGTGGCCAGTTATGAGTCTGAGCCGGCGGCATTGGCGAAGATGCCAGCCCAGTACCGCGAGCAACTGGCCAGGGCCATTGTCGGGATCCGGGTGCCGATAGAGCAGCTGACAGGCAAGTTAAAGCTGGGGCAACAGCGCTCAGCCGAGGATCAGCAAGGGGTGTATCAGGCATTGCAAGGCTGCAGCTTGCCAGAGGCAAGTGCTTTAGCCAGTCTGATGAGGCAGTTGCAGTTGGGCTTAGGGTAAGCGGTTGGGGGCCTATCGAAGCAACGAAAACTGGTTACCACCGCGGCTTTGTGCATGCAGCATGGAGGCGGCTGCGCGTTCAATCAGCAGGGGGGCATCCTTACCATCTTCGGGAAAACGGCTGATACCAATGCTGACTGAGGTCTCGGCAGCAGGCAGCGACAAGCTATTCACTACGGCCAGTTGCTGTATCAGCTTTTCTGCCACCAGTACCGTATCATAAATACGGGCAACGTCTGTGATCAGCAGTAAAAACTGGTCATGAGCCAACTGAATGACGCTGTCACATTGACGCACCGTGGCCGTCAATCGTGTCAAGGTCTGTTCGACGACTTGTTTAGCCATTTCAGGCCCATGCTGATCGTAAATCTTCTTATAGTGATCCAACTGTACAAACATCAGGGCAAAACCACTGCGATGTCGCTCGGCTTGTCTTAACAGAAACTGCAGTTGTTGCTGCATCAATTTGCTGCCTGAGGCATGAACGAATTGTGTTAAGGGAAGTTTTTGCTGCAAGAGCAGCAGTTCATTCAAAGCACGCTCTGCGGTTAATTCAGCATGCTGCAATTGTTGCTGCAACTTCTCATAGCTAGGCTGTGTGGATACTTGGTGCTGCGGCATGTGACGCTCCTGGTTTCATCAGATCCTTCGCCCGTTTAGAACTCGGATAACAATCACAACCAAGGCGATGACCAGTAAAATATGGATAAAACCACCCATGGTATAGGAGGACACCAGCCCAAGCGCCCAGAGAATAATCAGCAGTACAATAATAGTTTCTAACATCAGTGTTCACCTTACCAACCCAAATGTAATTGAGTATCGGATTGTTTCGTTGCGCTGTATGTGCGCCAGGCAACACTAGGCGGAAAAAACCCGCTGAGGGCAGCGGGCCTTATTGTCAATAGGGATAGTAATTTACACCCTGGGTTCATCCTTGGCATAGTAACTATCGACTTGCTTAGCCCAGGTTTTATCTGCCATGTTCGGCCAGTGTTTTTTGTCAAAACCCGGGGCATCGCTTAATCGGGTTTTATCGACATTGAGCACAAACCGTTTGTTGGCGGTATCCAGTGTCAGGGCGCTCCACGGCACTGCAAACAGCTTTTCACCCATGCCAAGAAAAGACCCAAAGGATAGAACAGCATAGCGAACCTGGCCACTGGGAACATCTAACATGATTTCCTTGATGCTACCAAGAGTTTCTTCTTTATGGTTGTGAACACTATTACCTAGCAGCGTTTCAGCGCCCATCAGATGGGGTCCTGGCCCATTTGGGGTTTCTCTATCCATGCCCAGGGTATCGCGTTTTTCATCGTTCATTTTTAGCTCCAGCCGAGATGACTTGCCGCCGAACGAGAGTGTTGACGCAAGCTCGAAACCCAGCATAACGCAACCCGGCGTTACACTCAGTGCGCTGGCACACGCAAGAAAAAAAACAGCCAGTGTACGATGGCGCACAGAATGTGTCTTTTGGTAGGTTTAGCGTGGTGGCTCATATTCAATGAGGATAGAGCCATGAAACTACACCCTACCTTCTATGCCATGCTGTGCACTTTGCCTTTAGTGGTGGTGACAGCCTGCGATAGCAGAGCCCCCACATCGTCGACGCAACCGATGTCAGCCGATCAGAGCCGTACCTACCGGCAAGTCGATGACAGCAGTCTAAACCGTGATGTGTCCAATGCATTACAGCGCGAGGCGGCTTTTGCCAACAACAGAATCCGGGTTGAAGCAGATAAAGGTCATATCACTCTCACGGGCGCGGTGGCATCCATGCAGCATAAGAATCGTGCAGCAGAGATAGCAAAACAAGTGCCAGGCGTCATTGAGGTGCACAATAACCTTGAAATTAATCTGGCTACCGTTGGTTATTAAACCACGCCAAATAAAAGGATAGTTCACCATGAAACCATGCAATGTGTACGCAATCTTGTTTCTTAGTCTGTTTAGCCTGATGCTGCTAGGTTGTGGTGCCACCACAACTAGTGAAAGCACCGGCGAGTACATTGATGATACGGTAATTACCACCAAAGTGAAGGCCGCTATTTTTAATCATCCGTCGCTTAAAGTCAGTGAAATCAGCGTTGAAACCTTTAAAGGTGAGGTGCAGTTAAGCGGCTTTGTCAGCTCTGCAGCGGATATGCCCATTGCGATGCGTTTGGCGCGGGAGGTCACTGGCGTAAGAGCGGTGAAAAATGACATGCGGGTAAAATAACGAATCCGTTGTATCGTTCTGTACGTTACCGCACAGAGTGCAGAATGTTATCCGCTATACTGATGGCTCTTTTGCACTGATACAAGGGACTGGCATGATCCAGGTCGAATCCACACAACAGGCTGCTTCGGTAAAGCATTGCCCGGAAGATAACCATTTGTTGCATGCTTTGCCGGCAGACATTCAGCAACGTTTGTTTCCCTACCTGGAGTTGGTAGACATGCCATTGGGCAAGGTGCTGCACGAAGCGGGGGATGTGATGCGTTATGTGTATTTCCCGGCCGACTGCATTGTCTCCTTGTTGTATGTACTGGAAAATGGAGCCCAGGCCGAAATTGCCGTGGTCGGGCATGATGGCATGATTGGCATGGCCTTACTGATGGGGGGGGAAAGTACCACCAGTCGTGCCATTGTGCAAAGTTCAGGCTCGGCTTATCGGTTACTGAGCTACCGGATGAAAGCAGAGTTTAGCCGTCATGGCGTTTTTTTGCATCTGATGCTGCGCTATGCCCAGGCACTGATTACTCAGATGGCGCAAACTGCTGTGTGCAATCGCCATCACAGCATTGAGCAGCAGTTGTGCCGCTGGTTGCTGTTATCGCTGGACCGATTAAAGGATAACCACCTGATAATGACGCAGGAGCTTATTGCCAATATGCTCGGTGTGCGCCGAGAAGGGGTCACCGAAGCAGCCGGTCGTTTGCATAAGCAAGGGGTGATTGACTACAGCCGTGGCCATATAGTGGTGACCAACCGGCCGAAACTGGAACAGCTTTGCTGCGAGTGCTACGCCGTGGTCAAAGCGGAAACCGATCGCCTGTTACCTTATGAGGTGACAAAAAAATAGCCAGAGACACGCTGCTTGCCCTTCGGTGGTATAGCGCACAGAGCCGGAAGTGGATTGACGCTATAGTCCCCACTCAAGGCTGCATAGCACCTGTCTTGCACCATGCTGGTATCGCCCGTGCTAAAGGTTACCGCTGTGTCTGTTTCTGTTCATTCTGCTATCGCCAATCACTTGATGGAGCTGGTCTCTGCCAAAGAGCGAGTGCTGCTTCAGCGGCATTGCGAGCTGGTGGAGCTAAGCTTTGGCGTTGTACTCTGTGAGCCAAATCAACCTTATCGTTATTTGTACTTCCCAATGAGCGGCTTTATTTCGCTGGTGACGCAGTTGGCTGGGCATAAACCACTGGAAATGGGGTTAATTGGCAATGAAGGCATGTTGGGGGTGACCCTGGCGCTTGGCGTGAGTACTGCCCCGATGCAGGCTGTGGTGCAGGGCAAAGGAACGGCCTGGCGTATAGAGCTGGCAGAGCTGCAACAGGTGCTACCCCAGTGCCCACAGCTGCGCGTTGTGTTGCAGCAGTACCTGTTTGTATTAATGGCGCAGTTATCCCAAAGTGCCGCTTGCATGCACTTTCATACATTGGAGCAGCGATTAGCCCGCTGGCTGCTGATGAGCCAAGATCGTGCTCATAGCCATTCGTTTCATCTGACGCATCAATTTTTGGCCGATATGCTGGGGGTACGACGCAGTGGTGTGACCGTGGCCGCTGGCGTGATGCAGCAACATCAATGGATCCGCTACAGCCGGGGCACTATCCGGGTGCTAAATCGAGCCGCTATCGAAGGGCTTGCATGCGAATGTTACCACTGTGGTTTGGATGCGTACCGTCGCTTGCTGGGAGAACCATTGTCCGATACACCAGCGCGGTTAATGACTGAACAGGGGACACCATAAACGGCTTGTCTGCCTTGGTTTCGGTCACTCTTTGTCAGCGCGGTTTTTGTTAGCAGGCCTTACCGCCTCCCTGTTGCTTAGCTTTGTACATGCCGGCATCGGCATAACTGATTAAGGTCGCTGCAGTACTGGCATGATCCGGATAGAGGGCAATGCCGATACTGGCCGATAATTTAATCTGATGCCCATGGATCGGATAGGGCTGGGTTAAAATTTTGCCCAGTTTTCGGGTGAAGGCAATGACATCCGCTCTGTTTTTCACGTCACTCAGCAACACCAGAAACTCATCGCCACCATGGCGGCTCACTGCATCGCTGCTACGTATCGTCGACAGAATGCGTTGGCTGACTTGCTGCAGTGCGTGATCACCGGCGGAGTGGCCATGCTGATCATTGATCGGTTTAAAATTGTCCAAATCGATAAAAAGCAAAGCAAACTGGCTGTGTTGGCGTTTGGCCATACTAATGGCATGACTTATCCTATCCAGCATAATGGTACGGTTCAGTGTGTGGGTGAGCGCATCGTATTGATTATCATTGCTTAGTTGTTGCAGCCTGGCTTGAGTGCTGAGATTTAGGGCGCCGCTTTGCAGTAAAGCCAAGGATAACAGTTTATTGTCTTGTTCCAGCCGGAGTTGTTGTTGGTACCAGAATTTTTGTTGCACCACAGCTTCACAGCGCATCTGCACCATGTCGGTAGATAATTGGTTTAGCTGAAGTTGCAGTAATACCGGGTTGGCAAATTTGGGTTCATTCATCATGACCTCAGTTCCTCTGCTGTGGTGTGAAAAAGACTGGGGTAAGCCAAAAATAGTAGCTTACCCCAAGGTATGGTGCGGTTATGTGCGTTTTCGTACATAATTAACACCTGCCCTTGCGATTTAATACAGCAACTGCCTTGAGCTGACACTTTTCACACCGCGGATATTCTGTGCCAGCTCAATGGCCAAAGCTTTTTCTACGCCAGAGCTGACCGTGCCTGCTAAGGTGACAATACCGTTATCTGTTGTCACTGAAATATCCGAACTGGTGACATTGCTGGAGTACATGTAGGTCGACTTCACCTTGGTGGTGATCCAGGTATCGGCGATCATGCTGCTTTTGTCGCTTTCCTCAGTACGGTCACTGGCTTTGCTGGCTGTTCTATCTTTGATGTGCAACTGATTATCGACCGAGCGAACACCAGG
>SKGJ01000012.1 GCA_007117525.1 Alkalimonas sp. | reverse complement strand
CCAAACAAAGAGGCATAAGCAAACTGCATTAAAAAGCAGCCAATGATGCCAAGGGGTGCAACCCGCATCAGCTCGCTGGCCGGCATTTTTTTCGGTTGGCCAAAGGCCGGGGTGCTGGTTGTGGTAATCAGTAATGGGATCACCGCAGCGCTGATTAAAATCGACACCAGGGTAAACTGAATAAAATCACGAGGGTCACCAATGTAAAGTAAGAACTGACCCAAACCGATGCCGCCAAACAGCATCATTACGTACAGCGACATTAGTTTGCCACGATTCTTATTGGTGGCGCCGGCATTGATCCAGCTTTCGGCGATGACAAAAATGGCCGAAAAACAAAAGCCCGAGATCATCCGCAGCACAAACCAAACACCGGTATTGACCCATATGGCGTGCACCAAAATACTAATGGAAGCCAGCGCAGCAAGCGCAGCGAAGGCCCGGATATGCCCCACCCGGTGAATCATCTTCGGCGCCCGGATCGCTCCCAGCAAAAAGCCAATGAAATAGCCGGCCAGAATCATGCCGGTACTGGCAGTGCTAAAGCCTTCCATTTCAGCACGAATTGACAATAAGGTATTTTGCAGCCCCGTGGTCATGCCGACAATCATCATGCCTAGCAGCAAGGGCCAGATGGTTCGAATCATGGCAAACAAAGTCGTCCCCTATGGGTGGTTTGATCTTGAGTTAACGCACTGAAGTTCAATAAGATTAGCAAAGCAACTCATGTCAGGCCAGCCACGCTACTCCCCATGGGGTAAGGGCTGGTGTTCCTGGCCGGTCTGTGGCAGGCTGACACAAAAAACAGAGAAACAGCATAGCATGAATCGACTCCACAGCCTTTTGATCTTCGTCAGTATTGGCTTACTGGCCGCCTGCTCTGAACCTGCCAGCCAGAGTGAAGCACCGCCGCAGGATCCATTTGCCCAGTTGTCAGAATCAGAGCGCGAGCTGGTCCGCCATGGCGAAGCCAGAGCCCGCAGCTGTGCGGCTTGCCATGGTCCTCAGGGAATTTCACGCAATCGCATGTACCCCAGCATTGCTGGTTTACCATCAGAGCGGATGAGCGAGCTGCTGGAGGCCTATCGCAATGGCGACAAGAGCAACCCATTGATGTCTCCCCAAGCCCGGGGGCTCTCTGATCAGGACATCGAGGCCTTAGCAGCTTATTATGCATTACTGCCCGCAGCGCCTTGATAGCAGCAGCCAGTTCGACGCTTTTATCGGCTAGTCGGGCTTGCTGCGCGATGTTCGGCTTTGACAGTAGCAGTCTGCTTTGCAACTATATAGCCTAACCACGCCTTTTTTCAGGACAGATTATGCGGTCGACTCTGCTACGAACAGCCAGCACCTTGCTGCTGAGTGTTTTTCTTTTTGCCTGCTCACCAGCCACCGATGTCGCGCCCCAAGCACTCGGTGCAGACAGTGGTGATACTTTTCAACAAGCTCAGCGCCAGGGCGGTGCCAGCCTGACCGTGCTTTATGTCCCTGCCGAAGGTTTTGCCTATACCGATGCCCAGGGTGCGCTGACCGGTGTCAGTGTTGAGATTATGCGCGACTTTGCCCGCTGGGCAGAGCAACACCACCGGCTGCAATTGGATCTTCACTTTGTAGCCGAAACTAATTGGCAACGCTTTTACCAGCGCGTGATGCAAGCCGAAGGCGGTGTCTTTGGGCTGGGCAATGTCACCATTACCGATGCACGCCGGCAAGAGCTGCAATTTTCGCCGCCCTACATGAACAATGTCGCAGCCCTGATTAGCCATCAGGATGTGCCGGAACTGCAAGACTGGGCCGACTTTGGCAGCCATTTTGCCGAGCTGGAGCCACTGGCATTCTCCGGTACCCTGCACGAAGTTCGGATCCGCCGGTTGCGGGACCAGCATCAGCCGGGGCTGGCCATTCAGCGCGTCACTTCCAACCCGGATTTGTTGGAGCTGGTTGCATCCGGTGACTTTTACAGCTATGTCGATGCTTACAACTACTGGCGCGCCCGCCAGGCCGGTATGCCATTGCGTGATCACCCACTGGCGGCAGAGACCGATGAAACCTTTGGCATTATTATGCCGTTAAACAGCGACTGGGGCGCTTTCATTCAGGCCTTTTTCGCCGCTGAAGGGGGCTATCTGCACAGTGCGGGTTACCGCCGCATCATGGAGCGCCACCTCGGCACCGAGCTGGCCGAACTGTTATTAAATCCGAACTAATTAAAAGAGGACTGCTCTGCATGTTGTCGCACACCCCGTTGTTCCGTGGCTGGCTAGCTCTTTGCTTGTTGCTGGTGCTACCGCTGGCGCATGCCGGCTTACCGCAATTTAACGCCGAAGACATTTTTGAACTGGAATTTGCCAGCGATGTGCAAATATCGCCGGATGGCCAACACATTGTCTATGTCCGCAACAGCAACAACATTAAGGCCGACAATACCTTGCAACGACTGTGGATCCTTGACACCAGTACCGGTCAGCATTGGCCCTTACTGGATGATGAGCATCAATACAGCCAGCCACGCTGGGCGCCTGACAGCAACCGCATCGCCTTTGTATCGAACCGCAGTGGCAGCGAGCAGATCCATGTGCACTGGCTAAGCCAGCGCCGTACCGCTCGCATCAGCAATCTGACGCAGCGGCCCGAGCAAATCAGCTGGTCACCGGACGGCCAGCAATTGGCTTTTCTGATGGAAGTACCGGCCAAGCCCACCGACTTTGCTCAAAGTGTTTATCGCCCTACCATGCCAGCAGGCGCTGAGTGGGCCGAAAAACCCGTGATCGTTGAGCGCACCTACTATCAGCAGGATGGCCGGGGCTTACTCAGCTCCGCCTACCACCAGGTGTTTGTGGTGCCTGCCACTGGTGGCACAGCCCGTCAGCTCACCGACGGCCCCTACCTGCATCAGGGCCCTCTGGCCTGGACACCGGATAGCCAGCAGCTGGTATTTTCTGCCAACCGCGCCACCGATTGGGAGTACCAGCCTCGTCAGCGCGATCTCTACCAGTTGAGGCTAAAAGACAGCCGCATCACCCCTTTGGTGCAGGGCGATGGCCAACATTACCACCCAGTCTTTTCGCCCGATGGCTTGCAACTGGCCTACCTTTTTGCCTCGGCCGAGCCGGTTGCCTATCGCAACAGCAAGCTGAAAGTGCTGGATTTGCGCAGCAATCAGGTGATGCCCCTGTTGACGGAGTTGGATCGCTCGGTTGAACAGCCAGTCTGGCAGGACAACCAACAGCTGGTGTTCCAATACGAGGACCGCGGTCTGACCAAGGTCGCCCGAGTGACGCTGCGCAACCGGATGGCCGATCTGGTCAGCGACTTATCCGGTGCCAATTCTGGCCGGCCATACCTCAGCGGCATGTTCAGCCTGTCGGATAAAGGACAGCTCGCGTATACCCGGGGCTCGTCGCAACGGCTGGCCGATGTGGCCATTTGGCAACATGGCCAGGTCCGCAATCTCACCCGGTTGAA
Source organism: Alkalimonas sp. (assembly GCA_007117525.1). Taxonomy (GTDB): domain Bacteria; phylum Pseudomonadota; class Gammaproteobacteria; order Enterobacterales; family Alteromonadaceae; genus Alkalimonas; species Alkalimonas delamerensis. The sequence goes on along the minus strand of SKGJ01000012.1, from coordinate 2,058 downwards.
TGAGGATTTGCTGGGCCAGCGTCAGCTCGGCAAGGTACACGAGTTCACTTACCGCTCCAAACTGGACGATGAAGAGATCCATGCCTGGTACATCACTCCACCCGGCTTTGACCCTGAGAAAAAGTACCCGCTGATCCTGGAAATTCATGGTGGCCCGCACCTGCCGTATGGCCCGCATTTTAGTGCTGAATTGCAACGCTACGCCGCCGAAGGCTATGTAGTGCTGTACAACAACTATCGGGGCAGCACTTCCTACGGTGAGCGTTTTGCCCTCTTGCTGCAAAACAAATACGCCTCGACCGACGATTTTGCCGATCATATGTCCGGCGTCGATGCGATGATTGCCAAAGGCTTTATCGATGCAAACAATCTTTTTATTGCCGGCGGCTCTGCCGGCGGTATTGCCACTGCCTATGCAATAGGCCTGACCGACCGCTTTAACGCAGCCGCGGCCACCAACCCGGTGATCAACTGGGTCAGCAAGGTGCTGGCAGCGGACAGTTACATGGCACAGATTCAGAATCAGTTTCCAGGCATGCCGTGGGAGCATTTGGACCATTACTGGCAGCGCTCACCATTGTCGCTGGTGGGCAATGTCAGCACACCAACCTTGCTCTTTACCGGTGAGCTGGATCGCCGTACCCCGATGGCCGAAACCGAGCAGTTCTACCAGGCATTGCGACTGCGACAAATCGATACCGCCATGGTGCGGGTGCCTGGTGCGGCCCATGCGGTCTCCAACCGCCCCAGCCGAATGATTGCCAAAACCGAGCATACTCTGGCTTGGTTTGCCCGCTACCGCCAAGATTAGCTGCGGCAAACAACGTTTAGCAGGCAGAACCAGAAATATCGGTATACACTGACACCTTATCCGCTTGACGGGGGAGTGCGTTGGCTAAATTACGACAAAACATCTGGTTTCTGTTCGCCCTGCTCTTTGCCGGCAGTTGCGTGCTGCTGATTTTCTTCCTGCATCAGCGCTGGCAATTGGTGGTGCAGGAACACAGTCAGCAACAACAAACTCAAGTGCAGCAGCTAACGTCCTCAGTGCAATCGCTGCTTTCAGTGCAACAAGTGCTGGCCGATTTATACCACGATCAGTTGGTCCAATTGGTGCAGTCCGAGCAACTGGATGTCGAGCAAGGCACCCGGCTGCTTGACCACCTGATGCACAATAATCGCTATGCCACCGCTTATGCTGTAGCACGCCCTGACGGTGATTTGCTGATGGTGAGCTCCAACCGAAGCATTGAGCAGCTGGGTAACCTGCGCCGTTACGCCCGGGATCATGGTGAGTTCGAGCAGGCTCTGGCTTCAGAAAAGCTGGTGCTTGGCCGGACTTATTACATTGAACCTTTAGGTGCATGGACTTTTCCTGTCCGAAAATCGCTGCGCTCCTCCGATGGCAAAGCTGTCGCCGTGATGGCACTCGGCGTTTCTTTAAAGTCGGAGCTAAGTGACTTTGTCACTCCATTGCTCTTACCGAAAAGGAACAATGTCGCTTTGCTTCGACAGCAAGATGGCTATTATCAGTTCTTTGCCGGCGAAGCACCCAATACAGCAGAGCGTTATCAGACACCGATCGCACTGAGTGTACTGCAACAATTGCAAGCCAGATTAGCCAAAAATTCAGGCGCCAACCTACAACAGCTCAGGCTATCGGAAGAAACTTACAGTGCATGGCTAACATTGCCTGAAGGCCGGATCCAGGCAGTGATCCGCTATTTACCCGATTATCAGTTGTGGGCTGTTTCTAAATTGCACAGCAAAGTCATGCAGGACGCCTTTTGGCACAGTGCATGGCGTTATTTGTTGGTATTTTTTCTAAGCCAACTTTTGTTGTTTTTTCTGGTACGCACCATTGCGCAGGCCGACCGCTCACGTCGGGCTGAGTTGTTGTTTGAAGCCACCCACGACCAGCTTACCGGACTGCCGAACCGCAATTACCTTCGTCAATACAAGGAGCAGTTACTGGATTCTTCGACTGACGGTTGCTACTTACTATTTCTGGATTTAGACAACTTTAAAACCATCAATGACTCTTTTGGCCACGAGCTG
>SKGJ01000347.1 GCA_007117525.1 Alkalimonas sp. | reverse complement strand
CCTGCTGCAGTGCTTGCTTGATGGCATCGCCTTTCATACCTGGCTGAATCAGAGCTTTGATATCAACGGCCTGAGCGGCGGCTGCGAGCTTCGGTAATAACTGCTCGGCCGGGTAGTCGGCCTTTTCAAAGCCGGTACGACCGCGTAAATCCGCCATACAGCACAGCAGTATGTCATCCAGTCGCCCGGGCTTGCGCCAGAGGTCAATGCCATCGAACAGTTTTAACACGGTGCTGGCTTTGAGCTCAGCTGCCCGATGGATCAGTTGATGGTACTGGCAGACCAAGAGCGCCAGATCCCGGCAATCGTTTGGGACTTTTAAGCGCTGACACAGCTGACGGATCAGCGGTAAACCAGTGTGCTCATGGCCATGATGCGAGGGCCAGTGCTCTGGCGGGCTAACGCCTTTACCCAAATCATGCACCAGGGCGGCAAAACGAATGTCGATACGCTCGGACAGTTGTGCTGCCTGCTGCAGTACCAGCAAGGTATGCACACCGGTATCAATTTCCGGGTGCCATTTGGCTGGCTGGGGCACACCCCAAAGGGCATCGATCTCTGGCATCAGCTGCTTTAAAGCACCGCAGCGTCTTAGCAATTCAATAAAGGCTTCCGGGTGCTGGGTGCTCAGCGCTTTACTGAGTTCCTGCCAGACGCGCTCTGCGCTTAATGCCTGCAGCTCACCGCTGTCACTCAGTTGCTGCATCAGGGCAAGGGTGTCGTCGGCTACCTGAAAACCCAGGTGGTAGTAGCGGGCATAGAAACGGGCCACTCGCAGCACCCGCAATGGATCTTCGGCAAAAGCTGGCGAGACATGGCGCAGCAGCCGCGCTTTCAGATCTGACACACCGCCATAGGGGTCGACCAGACTGCCGTCTTCGGCTTTGGCGATGGCATTGATGGTCAGATCACGCCGGGCTAAATCCTGCTCCAGCGTGACATCGGGCGCCGCGTAAGTCACAAAGCCGGTGTACCCCGAGCCTTGTTTGCGTTCGGTACGGGCCAGCGCATATTCTTCTTTGGTTTTGGGGTGCAAAAAAACCGGGAAGTCTTTGCCTACTTGCTGGTAGCCTAAATCCAGCAGTTGTTGCGGGTGCGCGCCCACCACCACCCAATCCCGCTCATGAAAGGGGTAAGCAAGCAATTCATCGCGAACAGCACCGCCAACAAGATATATCTGCACAGGCTTTTACCTTGAGTGTTTTTTTGCCATTATACCCATCCACTGAAACTTTTCAGCGATTAGCACAGGAAGCGCGCATGTACACCGGCTTTTTTGGCCTGCACAGCCAGCCTTTTTCGATTGCTCCAAACCCGGACTTCCTCTACCTGAGTGGGCGTCACGCCGAGGCTCTGGCACATCTTCGCTATGGCCTCGGCGATGCAGGCGGTTTTGTGTTGTTGACCGGTGAGGTGGGGACTGGCAAAACCACCGTTTCCCGTGCTTTGTTACAGGAATTGGATGAAACGACTGAGTTGGCTTTTATTCTCAACCCAACTTTGTCGGAGCTTGAGCTGTTGGCGACCATTTGCGACGAGCTGCGCATCCGCTACAAAAAATCGGACGCCAGTCTGAAAATGCTGGGCGATAAAATTAAAAATCGGTTGTTGAAAAATCACCAGCAGGGCAAGCAAACCTTGCTGATTATTGATGAAGCCCAGCATTTGCAGCCGGTGGTGCTGGAGCAGCTGCGGCTACTGACCAACCTGGAAACCAACAGCCAAAAGTTGTTGCAAGTGATTTTGATTGGGCAGCCCGAGTTGCAACAACTCTTGCAGCGCTCGGATTTACGTCAGCTGGCGCAACGCATCACAGCGCGGTATCATCTGATGCCACTCACCGAAGCTGAAGTGCAGCAGTACCTGGCGTATCGCCTTAAGATTGCCGGCTCGGAAAGGCCGGTGTTTGATGCAGCTGCCAGGCGTCAATTGTACCAGCGCAGTCAGGGGATCCCGCGTTTGCTGAACCTGTTAGCCGATAGGGCTATGTTGGCCGCTTATGCTAGGCAAAAACCGCTGGTCGGTAAAGCGGAGGTGCAGCAGGCGGCGAAAGAAGTTTTGCCTGCCAGTGTCGCCTCTGCTCAGTTGGTACAGCCTGGTGTCTGGCTTTGGTTATTGGCTTTGGTCCCTTTAATGGCCGCTTTGGGGTATCTATTGGCGCGCTGGCTCCATTAAGGTTCAAGCAACAGACCCTTGGTTCCGTTTTTTTCAGGAGTATCGGATGTCCATTTTGATGGATGCGTTAAAACAGCAACAAGCAATCAACAGTGCGCCTGCCGCCAGTCGCCCGGCTGTGTTTTGGTTGGGCGTATTGGCTGGAGCAAGTTTGCTTGCTGTGGCATTGGCTGCAGGATACTGGCTCGGCAGTCAACAACAGCCAGTGATTGAAGCCAAAGCAGAGCAGACGGCAAGTACCCAGCCTGAGCTGGCCAGTCAGCAGCAAATTCTGGCTGCGTTAACCAAGGCGGTGAAGCCGGCAGAGTCAGCGCAACAGCAAGCGCAAGCAACGACAGTTGAATCGGTGGCCCCCGCCAGAGCCATGCCAGAGACTGAAACAGTCCAAGTCGCTGCTGAGCCAGTGACCAGGCCAGCGCAACCAGCGATGCCATCGTTGGATGAGCTGGAAGATACCGAGGTCTCGGCGGAGTTGCAGCAGCGATTTGCCCAGGCAATGGATGAGCTCGAGCAAGAAGGCTCTGGCCGCAGTCAGGTCCGGGTGCACGACGCACCGGCCCGTGATATTACCGAGTTGGCACCTCAGGTACAGCGGCAATTGCCGCCGATGCGTTTTGAAGCTCATGTGTTTGCCAATATGCCATCGAGGCGTTGGGTTAAGGTCAATGGCCGTACCTTGCAACAAGGTCAGTGGCTGAGCACCGACATTCAATTGGTCGAGATCCACCAGAATCATGTGGTTCTGCGTTACCGCCAGCAGGAGTTCAGCATGGCGGCGCTTAGCGAGTGGCCGGGCTAGTCATCAGAGGTAATTCGCTGCTTGCAAGCCGTACTGCTCCAAATCGATGCAGTAGTCGATACTTTCCTCCTGATGCTTGGCTAAATCGATCACCTTCAATGGTAAGTGGTGCTGGTGCTGGCTGTGATAAAAAACTTTTACTTTGGGTTGGGTGGGTTTTTTCGGATTGTTTTCCAACACCAGACCTAGCTTACCGCTGTGCAATTTGACCACGCTGCCGGGAGGGTAGATGCCGATGCAACGGATAAAACGCTGGGTCAGCTCGCTATCCAATTGGTGTGGTGTTTTCTCCAGCAGCTTTTTGCTGGCCAGTTGAGGGTTGAGTGGTTTATGCTCTGCTGGATGCGACAGCTTGTCGTACTGATTGACGATGGCCAGGATCCGGCTGCCAAGATGCAGTTGTTGACCATGCAAGCCTGCCGGGTGACCACTGCCGTCCATATGGGCACAGTGCTGAGCGACCCATAATGTGAGCTCTGCTGGCAGGCGCTGCATCTCTGCCAGCAGCTTAAGGCTGGTTGGAATGGCCCTGGCATCGCTGCAGTCATCTCCCAGCGTCACTTTTCCCAGATCGTGCAGCAGTGCTGCCATGATCAGATCCTGGATTTGCCCTTTGGGTAGTTGCAAATGATGGCCGAAGGCAGCAATGTAGACAGCGCAATGAATGGCGTGTTGCAGCAGATTGTCACTGCTTTGCGCAATTCGGCTAAGGCACAGCAGCACATCCTGATTGCGGCTCACTGAGTCAGCCAGACCACAGCTCACCTCTTGTACCAGTGCCAGATCAATGGGATCTTGCCGCCGACAGCTTTCCAGCAAGCGATGCTGTTTGCGTTGCAGCTGCTGCAAGGTACGCTCGGCTTTTGGAAGCTCGGCAGCAAAGTCAGTTCGTGGTTGTTTGCTTTCATCGGATGATGAATGCTCTGCAGGCTGATCATCGTCGGACAGGGGTGATCGCAGGCTAGGGTCCGCCAGCTCAGGATCAATCCAGACCTGCAACACGCCTTTTTTACGCAGCAGCTCAATGGTTTTTTGACTGCGTACCAGCCCAGCTTCTTTGATTAGGACAGAGCCGGTCTGTTGGCTCACGCGCACTACAAAATCACCTGGTTGCAATTGCTGCAAAGATACTTCCTGTAACGCCATAACCTCTGGGTACCTCAAACTGATACGCTTCCGCTTTAGTGTAGCTTAGTAACGCTAAATTAACAGTAGTTTGCCGCAAGTGGTATCAAAAATACAGTAAGTAGCGAGTCGGGTGCTTTGCAGTCAAAAAACCTGAGGCTCTGAAGCTCGCATCTGAAGGTTACTTGGGTATATAATTCGGCAAAAATTGCATAACCACCCAAAATCAACTGCGAGCCCAGTCCATGGTCAAAGCCCGACCCCTTGATCGTATCGATATGAATATATTGGAAACCCTGCAGCGGGAAGGGCGGATTTCCAACGTAGAGCTGGCCAGGCGAGTGAATTTAAGTGCCAGTCCCTGCATCGATCGGGTCAAACGGCTGGAGCAAGAAGGCTACATTGAGCGTTATGGGGCTCAGCTCAACGCCAGCCGGTTAGGCTTTGGCACCACCGTTTTTATTCAGATCACTTTGGATAACACCACCAGTGATGTATTTGACCGTTTCAAGGACGATGTGCTGAAAATACCCCATGTGGTGGAGTGTCATATGGTAGCCGGAGGGTTTGATTACCTGCTCAAGCTGCGGCTGCCGAATATGGATGCTTACCGCATCATTTTGGCAGAAATCGTCGACTTGCCAGGTGTGATTAAAAATCATACCTATGTGGTGATTGAGCAGGTTAAAAAAGACGATGGCTTGCCACTGAAAGCCAACGAGCAGTTGTAATACGAAAAAAGGGCCTGACGGCCCTTTTTTATAGGATTTTAGCTGGTTACATCCAGCGATCACTTTGCTTGCGCTTGGGGATCAGCAGCGGCAGCAGCAGCCCCAGCAGCAGCCCAAAGCCAAGAATGGCAGCGCCCAGTACTTTCGGATTTTGCCAAACGCTGTTTTGGCTGGCGTCGACCTGGCGTTTCAGTTGCTCGTAGGCATTGTTGGCGACTTGCAGTTGCTCCCGAACCCGACTGTAATCGTCCGTTCGGCTGGCAAGCTCGTTGCTGAGCTGCTGATTTTGTTGTTGCAGTTGGTTCAGCTCGGTTTGCTGATTGGCCAATTGCTCATTCAATTGCTGCATTTGCGAGGCCAAGCCCGGTTGATCGGATACATACTGACCAGGCAGCCAGCCACGGCGGTTGCCATCAAACTGGATTTGCACATAACCAGTGTCGCTGTCTCTGTCCAGCCGCTGCACCGCATCGCCAGCATTGACAGTACCAATGATGCGGAACTGATTGCTCGGGCCCGAATGCACATAGACAAACAAAGCGTCACTGATAAAAGCGGGCTCGGCCGTTTCGGCCGCGCTGTGCGATGGAAAAAAGAAAGCTACACTCAAGAGTAATGCAAAGCAGCTGGTGATGGTTCTGAACATGGGTATCCCGTGATGGAGTCTGATTTTCAGCGGTTGTATCAGGATGATAGGGAGTTGTGGCGGAATTGACAAGTCTGGTGGGAAAAGACTTG
>SKGJ01000397.1 GCA_007117525.1 Alkalimonas sp. | reverse complement strand
CGGAGCAAGGCTGCACCGCCGCGGAGCTCAGCAAACAGCAAAAGCAACAACTCAGCCACCGTGGCCAGGCGCTGCGCCTGCTGATAAACCAGCTGCAACAGCACGGGTATTTTCAACCTTGAGTCTGACACTGCCACCTTTATCGCTCTACATCCATATTCCTTGGTGCATTCAAAAGTGCCCCTACTGCGACTTTAATTCCCATGCCGTTAAACAAGGGATCCCGGAGCAGGCCTACATCAGCCATTTGCTGGACGACTTACAGCAGGATCTGCATTGGGTACAAGGGCGTGACGTGCAAAGCATCTTTATCGGTGGCGGTACCCCCAGTGTGTTCAGTGCTGAAGGCATTGCTCACTTATTGACCGGGGTTCGGCAGCGGGTCGCTCTCAGCTCAGACTGTGAAATCACCCTGGAAGCCAATCCCGGTACCTTTGAGGCAGAGCGATTCGCTGGCTATGTGGCTGCTGGCGTCAACCGTTTCTCCATAGGCGTACAAAGTTTTTCAAATCCTGAGTTGAAGGCACTGGGCCGGATCCACAGCAGCAATGAGGCCATTCAGGCCGCTCAACTTGCCGCTACCCTGCCGCTGCGCAGTTTCAATCTGGATTTGATGCATGGCTTACCAGGGCAAAGTATCGAGCATGCCATGGCCGACTTGCAGCAAGCCATCGCCTTAGCACCACCGCATCTTTCCTGGTATCAACTGACCATCGAGCCCAATACCGCTTTTGCCTCAAGACCGCCGGTCTTGCCAGAAGACGATCTACTGTGGGCGATCCAGGAACAAGGTCACGAGCTGCTGCTGGCCAATGGCTATCAACAGTATGAAACCTCCGCCTATGCCAAGCCAGGCCAACAATGCCAGCACAATCTCAATTACTGGCGTTTTGGCGATTACTTGGGGGTAGGTTGCGGCGCCCATGGCAAAGTTACGCTTAGCGAAAGTGGCTCTATTCTTCGCACCAGCAAGGTGAAACACCCGAAGGGCTATATGGATTTAACGCGTCCTTACCTGGATGATCAGCGTCAGCTGGATGACAGCGACCTGCCGTTTGAGTTTTTTATGAACCGTTTTCGCTTACTGGAGCCTTGCCCTGTGCAGGAGTTTAGCGCCTATACCGGGCTCTCAGAGGCCAGCACGCAACCGGCGATACAAAAAGCAATAAAGTTGGGTTTACTGCACCATGACAATCAGCACTGGCAAGTCAGTCCCCGGGGATCGCGCTATTTGAATGATCTCTTAACGCTGTTTTTGGATGAGCCTGAAGCCTGAGCTTGCATAAAGCTTGTTCCCAAAAAACACAATTCATACTGATTTTGTTGACATTACCAACATTTTACCAATTAGCACTTGGCCTCTGCTTAAAATCCGTTTATAACTTGTACGTCAGGTCAGGCACGGACAGCAACCCTTGATGTATCGATACGTGGGATGAATTTTGCTACTGGGTCAAGATAATAATGAAAATAACAGAAAATCGAGTACCTTTATCAACAGGCTCGCCTGTTGAAGATTACAGCATCGTTAAAGCGGTTGGCTACGACGATATCAGTATTACCTACCGGGCATTGTGCAGCCGAAGCAACCGACTGGTCATTGTCAAAGAGTTTTTCCCAGCCGCTCTGGCCTCCAGGCGCAGCAGTTTTGGTGAGCTGCATGTTAGCGAAGCAGCCAAGCAGGACTTGCTCAACGAGAGCATTGAACGTTTTGCCGCCGTCACCACTGGCCTGACAGCTTGTGATCACCCGGCATTAAACCGCACGCTTATCTGTTTACAACATGGCGGTACCCTGCTCAGTGTGCATGAAAAGCTCGACAGTCCAACCCTGCATGAGCATATCGAGCAGGCCGGGGTCTTGCCAATGCCTGAGCCTGCCATTCAAGCATTGCTGCGACCGTTGCTGGATGGTTTGCAGCAGCTGCACCAAAATGGCATTGTGCATTCAGGTGTTCAGCCTGAGCATATATTGCTTAAAAATACAGAAACGCCGGTATTAAGCCACTTCTGCCAATCACAGCTGATAGGTCAGCGCAATACCCTGCCCGCAATGTTGGCTTTGGATGCTGTTTCGTCTTATCTGGCTCCTGAGCTGTTGTCGAAAAAATCTGAAATCACCGCCGCCAGCGACTTTTACGGCCTTGGGTTGACCTTGTACAAGCTAATGACCGGGCTGGAGCTACCGCTGGCGCAAGACCGTTTGAATGCAAGCCTCGACAACGAGCCCGATCCTTTACCTCTATTGCGGGAAAAAGCATCGGGCTACAGCGCTGGACTTTGCAACCTGGTCGAAGCCTGTGTCCGATTGCGGCAAAAAGACCGCCCGCAAAGCGTCGATGAAGTACTCGCTAAGCTCAGTGAAACCTCACTGGCTCCTGTGACCAACAACGCGACTGCATCAATACCGCAACCAACGGAAGCGACCAAAGCAATGCCGGCTGCAGCAGCGGCAACCAGCAACAACACTCAAACAAAGCATACCACCACAGCTGCCACTACAGCGCCTATCACAGAAGAAGCAGCTAAAGGCTCGGGCATGACACGCCAATTGCAGCTGGGCGCAGCTGGTATCGCTGCCGTGCTGCTGATAGGGGTGACCTATGCCATCAGTAAACCGTCGTCATCCGATCGGCAGGTGCTAAGCCAGCACCATAGCTTGGAACGCCTGGCGCAAATGGAAGCGGAGCGTTTGGAGCAACTGCGCCAAATGTATCAGCTAGTTACCATCCCAGCGGGTAGTTTTACCATGGGTTGCACCGGCCAAAACTGCCCGGAGTCGGAACTACCCAGTCGCACCATTGAAGTACCAGCTTTTGAAATGATGGCGCATCCGGTTACTTTTGCGATGTGGGACGCCTGTGTCGAACAAGGCGGCTGTTCACACCGGCCGCGCGACGAGGGTTGGGGCCGGGGCAACAGGCCGGTCATTAATGTCAGCTTCAATGAGATTGTTTCTGAGTTCATCCCCTGGCTCAATCAGGCTGCCCGTCAGCAATTTCGATTGCCATCGGAAGTAGAATGGGAATACGCAGCCAAAGCTGGTGCTGATACCCCTTACCAATTCGGTGATACCGTTGGCTGCACTCAGGCTCGCTTTGGTCGTCGCAGCGGTGGTGAATGTGGTGTGCAACTGGATGGAACTGCTGCCGTGATGTCGTTTGAGCCCAATAGTTGGGGCCTTTACGATATGCATGGCAATGTCTGGGAGTGGACCATGGACTGCTGGAACAGCAGCTATCAAGGCGCCACCAATAGCATAGCGCCCAGAACCAGTGGCAACTGCGTACGCCGCGTGCAACGTGGAGGTGCCTGGTTATCCAGCCCCAACGAGCTGACAGCGACTTACCGGACCAGCCACGACAACACCATTCGTCACCGAAACAACGGTTTCCGGCTGGTGCAGAGCAGCAATTAACCTCTAGGGCTCCGTTAGGGCCCTAGTGTTTTTCCACCACCACATCGTAGGCCAGCATTTGCGGTAAACGCTGTTGCAGTTGAGATTCAATAGCATTGAGCTCTTTCAGACGCTGGCAAAACAAGGCTGTTTTCTCTTCTAACAGAGAAGCTTTTTCTTCCAGGCCAAAGTTAATGCGTTCGACCAGATGCCCCATCGCATCCCATTGCTGGGGATCGGTTTGCTCAAAATTGGTTTCGGTATGCTGCAAGGTATCGCGCAACGCTTCCCAAACAGCTCCAAAGGAGTGACGCGCCAGGTTATTGAGCTGAGGCTTGAGTTCACCATTTAAAAAATGCTCCAGCTCGTTCAGGCTTTGCGGTGCCAGATAAAAATGATCGCCGCTGCGGACAAAGCGGGACATTAACTGAAAGGTAGTTTCACGGATTAATTCGTTCCATTCTGCCTGCTGCGAGCGGCTGCCAACTCCAGATAGCATTCGCTCCATCGCAGACAGGCCCAACTCAACCCCATCAACGGCAATACCGACAATTTCAGGCACGAACTTGCGCAAACCCTGACTGTATTCGGTCACTAAAGCCGTCTCTTCCTGAGTTAAATCCTGCCATTCCCCTTTAATAAAGAGCTGAGTGTCATGGTTAATTTGCATCAAAGTGCGGTCATTGCTCATGATGCGAATTTGCTCCGGCGATATCAGCAGGCCATAGCCAAAACTGATGTCGCAGTCGCGGGCCTGGAGCGGCAAAGCAAGCAGTAAACAAAAAACCAGCAGACGCATCACAATACTTCTCGACAGTCACAATACCAATGTATGGTAGCTTAATTTGCAGACAACTTCAGCGCCTGCAAACGCATGTTGCTTTCTATTCATCGGAAAAACGCACAAAGCGCACGTAAAGCTGTTGGTTTTTTTCTTTGTAGTTATTTTTGCCACTGTACATGGCAATGGCCCAGGCGTGGGTTGGACGGCCGTGAATGCTGGTATTGGTCCAGATATGCTCGCTGTTGGCGCCAGCAAACAGGGTCCGGCGAAGCGCAGGATCGACACAGCGACGCTCAACAATGGCCATCGCCTCTTTAATATCCGGCAAACGCCAGTGCTGGCTATCGTCCGCAAGCATGGTGCTTTGTTGCAAGGCTTCCTGCCAACTTAACCGCACAGCGGTCCCCTCACAGCGCTGCTGAGCCTGGCTCCAGTTTTGACCATAGAGACACCGTTGCCAAATCAAGCCCGTACTTCGCTGATGGACGAGGCCATCCGGTAAAACTTCAAAATCACTCAACGGAGTCGAGGCTGCAATATCCTCAAAGCAAACCTGCTCTGCCAACAATGACTGTGCGGTAAGCAATACAGCAATAATCACAGCAACACGCATAGCACCTCCTTATGGGCTTCGAACCAAACGAACAAAAGCACGACTGTCCGCTCGTTTCGGCAATGAATTGTCGTTGCCATCACGCATATCAATCACCCAGGCAGCATGAGCCCCCCCACCCTCAGCGCTACTTTGCACAGTCCAGTAATACAAATGACCTAACAGCGCTGGCTCAGGCTCATGCTGGAACAGCGCCGGGTCTAGCGCCTTATCAGCGCCAAAATCGACCAGGGTGTTTAACTCGGCCACAGTCGGTAAACGCCAGTTGCCGCCACCACAGTACAAGGCCGCATTGACAGCTGCCACATACGCCTGAGTGCCACAATTGTTGAGGTCAGGGCAGCCATCCAGCGCTGGAGCAGCTTCTCCAAGGTTACCAGCATGCCCCTCGCCCTCACTGGTCCAGCTGTAATAATTACTTGCCGCACGCAGACTGGCACTTGCAACACTGGCCGCGGCTGGCTCTTTGACTTCCCAGATTAAGCCGGTCACATTATCACGAACACAGGAAAAATCAGCGGCATCACGAGGCAGTTCATCACCGTGGCTATCCAGCTTGCTAAAGTCAAAGCCAGCACGCCCAACACCGGTTTTATTCAGCAGAGCTGCTATCGCATCGCGTCCAAAGTCAGCATCTTGCCTGGGATAAGCCTGATCATCGCAGGCAATCTGGTCCAATCCATCGTAACACTGGCTTTGGCCGGTATCGACCCGATAATGCAAACCTGAGGATAACACTGTCAAGACCACCTCATCGCTTGCCTGGGCACCGGTACTGTCCTGTACCT
>SKGJ01000178.1 GCA_007117525.1 Alkalimonas sp. | reverse complement strand
ATCCACCAATTGTTGATAGTGGGTGTGCTCTGCCGCCAGGCGTCGACGCAGGGTGCGACTGGACACCGCAAACTCTTTCGCGACTTGCTCAATACAAGGGATACGTCCTTTGGTTCGCGCCAGCATGCGTTGAATTTGCTGGGTGACACTTTGTTGCTGCTGCCAGCGCTGCAACTCGAACTCACACTCCGAGGTCATTTTCTGCTGCAGTTGCGGATCCGACCAGGGGGATGCGATCGCAAGATCGCTGCGATTTAACACCAGGCTGTGGCTTGCTTGATTAAAAACCAGTGGGCATGGAAAAAATGCCTGATACAAGGCGCTGTACGCTGGCTCTGGATAGGCCAAGTGCACTTCTACCAAATGGTAACGATGATCCGAAACAAAATCCAGAATGGCATGAAGCGCCACGGTAAAGGCTTCAACGACAAACTGACGGATGCTGCCCAGTGGTTGAACCTCCGTCAGCTTGAGGTGAAGGTGTTGATTGTGCAACTGCATGCTGACAGCCAAAAGAGGATTGCGCAGCACCGTATAATGACAAAGCAGTGATAAAGCTTGTTGCAAGTTTTGGCTGCTCATTGCCGCAACACCCAAAAGACCGTGGGTCGTGATCGTTAGTTGACTGCCAAGGTACAGGCCCAGTGCCGGTTCCTGACTGAGCTCACAACTTTTGGAAATAATCGAAGAAAACTGCTGCCAACTCAGCGGAGCATCGGTTTGCTCCAGATCATTGGGGGTGCCTTCTGCTTCTTGCAACAACAGGGTTGGATCGCCACCACGACTCTGCACTAAATTCATCAGGTGTTGCAAATAATGCCGCGGCAAATGCAGCGGTTGGAAGGCGGTATCTTGTTTCATCGAAGCATCGCTTTCAATCATGCACACGGATTCGGTTTGAGCTTACCTGAATGTAGCGCACCCTGCAGATTTTGTCCTCAAATGACCATGAACTGGCTTCAGTTGCCCTGTCAGCTTGGCCCCTTGCACCCTATGATGACTAGAAAGTCCCACAGAGATCCGGCGATGCTGCATTACCTGAAATTCTGCGTTTTCCAACTTCTAACGGTGCCTTTTTTTATTGGTATCAGTTTAGGGGGCTGGTGGATGGCCCTTGGGCTAGGCTGCCTGCTGCTTGTCATCGTGGGAGGCGATTTGCTATCGGGTGATGACCACACCGAACCACACTACCGACATCCATGGATACTTAACGGCTTATTGTACAGCTCTTTACCTCTCATTTGTCTGGTGTTTTTCATGGTCATGTGGAGTGTATCCAATCAGGATTGGCTTGGTTATGGTCAATGGTTGCACAGCTGGACTGGATACGACGCTCTGGCGGCGCGGACACTGAATCAGTGGTGGCACTATGTCCCACTTTGTTTTGGTGCGGCCTTACTAGTTTCGATGGTGGGCACCATTCCGGCTCATGAATTAACCCACCGCACCTCAAAACCTCTGGCCATGCTGACAGGGCGATGGCTACTCGCATTTAGCTGGGATACCTCTTTTTCTATCGAGCACGTGTATGGGCATCACCGCTATGTCGGTACGCCGCGTGATCCGGCCACAGCACCGCGCGGTCGCAATGTGTATGCGCACATTCTGCATTCCACGCTGGCAGGCAACCTCAGTGCCTGGAAGCTGGAACAGCAGCGACTGCGCCGTCAGCAGCAGAAAGTGCTTGGCATTCACAATCGTTTTTTGCGGGGTATTGCGATGTCACTGAGCTTGTCTGGATTGGCTTACATCCTGGCGGGCTGGCAAGGTTTGCTGATGTTCAGCCTCAGTGCTTTGTTTGCAAAAGCCGCGCTTGAAGTGGTGAACTACATCGAGCACTACGGTATAGAGCGCCCTATCAATCAACCTGTAAAACCTTACCACAGCTGGAACAGCACCAAAAAGATCAGCAGCTGGGCCAGTTTCAACCTGACAAGGCATTCTCACCACCATGCCCGCGCCCAATTGCCATTTTATCAACTAAAACCCTATCCGGATGCGCCTGATTTGCCAACCGGTTACCTTGGCTCCATGTTACTGGCCTTGATTCCCCCACTTTGGTTTCGCATGATGGCACCAAAACTGAAACGCTGGGACCAGTTGTACAATCAAAACGCCACTGGTTGCTGAAGTCCGGATTGGGTATGCTGTATCCATTGACAACGACATCAAACTGCTTATGGACTTCGATTTACCCTTTTCCCAAGCCTGTGAAAACAACAAAGATCCGATACTGACGGTGTTGCGGGATGCCTTTGCCAATTGCCACAAGGTGTTGGAGGTTGGCAGTGGCACTGGCCAGCATGCCGAATACTTTGCCCATAAACTACCGCACCTGCACTGGCAAAGCAGTGACCAGCCGGCTTACCTGCCGGATCTGAATCGACGCTTGCAACAGGCCGGCTTGCCCAACCTGCCCGAAGCTCTGCCGCTGGATATTCGCCAAAGCCACTGGTCTTATCCCAAAGTGGATGCCCTGTTCAGTGCCAATACCCTGCACATCATGCCCTGGCCTGTGGTCGAGCGCTTTTTTGCCCGCTTGGATGCGTTTTGCCAATCAAGTGCCAGCCTTTGCATTTATGGCCCTTTTAATTACCAAGGCCAATTTACCAGCGCCAGCAATCGGGCATTTGATCAAAGCTTAAAACAGCGCGATCCAGCCATGGGCATTCGTGACCAGGAAGCCGTGGTAGAGCTGGCTGCCGCACAAGGCTTTCTGCTGCAAGCCGACCATGCGCTGCCAGCCAATAACCGCTTGCTGGTATTTTGCCGTTAAGCTTCGGTAGACTGGCGAAATGGCAGCCGGGCTTGCGCCTGGCGTTGATAGAGCGCCAACATGTCTTCTTCGCCTTCAAAGTAGCGGTTAATCGCATCTTTCAGCGGGCTATCGCGAAACAAATAACAGCCATAACGCGTAACCGGCTCAAAGCCGCGTTGCAGCTTGTGCTCGCCTTGAGCGCCGGCATCAAAGCGTTGCAAGCCATGGGCGATGCAGTACTCAATGCCGGCGTAGTAGCAGGCTTCAAAGTGCAAAAAATCCCAGTCGGCTTCGCAGCCCCAGTACCGGCCATAAAGGGTGTCAGCCGAACGAAAACACAGAGACGCAGCTATCAGGCGCTGCTGGTGGTAAGCGGCAAAGATCACCGCCTGGTCGGCCAACTGCTCACCCCAACGCAAAAAGGTTGCTTCGGTCAGATAGCCCTTATGGCCGGAGCGCTTTAAGTAGGTACGCTGGTAAAAGCGATGCAGCTGCTGCCAGAGCTGGGCGGTGGCATCCACACCGGCAATGACCCGCAGCTCGACGCCGGCATCCTGCACCCTTTGCCGCTCTTTGCGGATTTGTTTGCGCTTGCGTGAGCTTAACCCCGCCATAAAATCATCAAAAAACGCGTAACCATAATTGCGCCATTCAAACTGCACATCCTGCCGCGGCCAGAAATCCGCAGCGGTCAAAAGGTCGCGCTGCGCTTCGTTGGCATACAAACATTGAATGCTGCTGAGCCGCTGTTTTTTCATGCGTTGCTGCAACGCCTCCAGCAACAATCCCATCAGCCTTGCTTCATCTTCAGCTGGCAGGAAACCAAAACGCGGCCCTTCAGCCGGGGTAAAAGGAATGGCCAGCACCAGCTTGGGGAAAAAGTCCAGACCGTAGCGCTGATAGGCTTCGACAATGGCCCAGTCAAACAGATATTCGCCGTAGGAATGCTCTTTTTGGTACGCAGGTACCGCAGCTATCAGTTGATCATCGCGATACAGCAGCAAGTGGCTCGATTGCCAGCCGGTACCGGGGCCAACACTGCCGCCAGTTTCCAACGCCGACAAAAAGGCGTAGCGGCAAAACGGGTACTGGGTTGCAAAAAGCGCATCCCAGGCTTCGGGCGACACCTGCGAAAGCGTGTCTGTCCATTCTAGTCGTAAGCTGCTCATTAGGCGTTCTCTCCTGCCTGCGATGGCTTGCCCTGTGGACTGAAGCCTGGCTACACCAACAGACATTAAGGTATGTTACGCGTAACTAGAAGCCAGTCTCTTTTCGCCATCTTGGGACAGAAAAACCCCAGGGTCAAGTGTCCAGTTTTGCTGGCTTTGTACAAAGCCCTGCTGAAGCTGCTACACTAGCGCCAGCATTGAATCCGCTCCAAAGCGACCAGCCAAGAGTTGACAGGCCCTATGTCCTTTTACTTCTACGATTTTGAAACCTGGGGAGCCGACCCCAAGCGTGACCGCCCGGCTCAGTTTGCCGGAATTCGCACCGATGAGGATCTTACGATTCTGGGCAAGCCGGATGTCTGGTATTGCCAACTGGCTCCAGACTACCTGCCGCACCCTCAGGCTGCCCTGATCACCGGTTTAACCCCCCAGCTCTGCCAGCAACGAGGCCTGCCGGAAACCGAGTTTATCGGCAAAATTCTGCAGCGTTTCAGCGAGCCCGGCAGCTGCGTGCTTGGCTACAACAGCATTCGGTTTGACGATGAAGTGACCCGCCACAGCCTGTACCGCAACTTTTACGAGCCTTATGGCCGCGAGTGGCAACAGGGCAACAGCCGCTGGGATTTGCTGGATGTGGTGCGTGCTTGCTATGCGCTGCGCCCGGAGGGTATTGAATGGCCACTCAAGGACGATGGCACGCCCAGCTTTAAACTGGAAGACCTGGCCAAAGCCAACCAGCTGGCCCATGAGCAGGCGCACGATGCGCTGTCCGATGTCTATGCCACCATAGCGCTGGCAAAACTTGTGCGTGACAAACAGCCGCGTTTGTTTCAGTTTTTGTTTGAGCACCGGAAAAAGCAGGCCCTTGGTAAGTACATCAATCTGGCCAACCAAACCCCTTTGGTGCATGTGTCCGGAAAATTCCCGGCCAGCCAGGGTTGTGTCAGTTGGGTGGTACCACTGGCGTTTCATCCAACCAATAAAAATGCACTGATTGTCTGGAATCTGCAAGCCGACCCAAGCCCTTTGCTTGAACTCGATTGCGACCAGCTGCGCGATAAGCTCTACACCAAAACCGCCGATTTAGCCGAAGGCGAAGAACGGCTGGGCCTGAAACTGATTCATCTGAACAAATGCCCGGTGCTGGCACCGGCGAAAACCTTATCCGAGCAGCGGGCCGATGCCCTGGGTATTGATCGCAGCAAGTGCCGGGCACATTTGAATTGGCTGCTGGCCAACCCGCAGGTACAGCAAAAAGCAGAACAGGTGTTTGCACAAGCCGAAGCCTTCCCGCAAGAGACCAACCCGGATTATCAACTGTATCAGGGCTTTTTGGCCGATGCCGATAAGCAAAAAATGATGGCGTTGCACCAGCTTAATCCGCAGCAGCTGGAAGTGCAGGCGCCGGTTTTTAGTGACGAACGTTTGAATCAACTGCTGTTTCGCTACCGGGCGCGCAACTACCCCGCCAGCTTGAATGAGCAGGAGATGCTGCAATGGCAGCAGTATTGCGTGGATCGCTTAACCGATGGGCTGGATGCACCGCCACTGACCCTGGAGGCTTTTCATCAGCAACTGGAGCAGGCTGCTCAGCAGCATCAACACGATGAGCGGGCGATGCGGATTTTAAAAGCTTTGTACCATTACGCCGAGCAACT
>SKGJ01000420.1 GCA_007117525.1 Alkalimonas sp. | reverse complement strand
GACCGGATCTGAAGGTGATCATCACCTCGGCCACCATTGATCCACAGCGTTTTTCCAAACACTTTAACGATGCGCCGGTCATCGAAGTCTCGGGCCGTACCTATCCGGTGGAAGTGCGCTACCGACCCTTCGACGACAACGAGGGGCCGGACGATAAAGAGCGTGACCCCCTGCAAAATCTGTTCGATGCGGTGGAGGAGCTGTACCGCGAGCCGCCGGGCGACATTCTGGTTTTTTTAAACGGTGAGCGCGAAATTCGCGATACCGCCGATGCCCTGGAAAAACTGAAACTGCCGCATACCGAAATTCTGCCGCTCTATTCACGGCTCAGCGCTGGCGAACAAAACCGGGTCTTTCAATCCCATCCGGGCCGGCGCATCGTGCTAGCCACCAACGTGGCCGAGACCTCGTTAACGGTGCCGGGTATTCGCTATGTGATAGATCCCGGTACCGCCCGAATTTCCCGCTACAGCTACCGCTCCAAAGTGCAGCAGTTGCCGATTGAACCCATCAGCCAGGCCAGCGCCAATCAGCGCAAAGGCCGTTGTGGCCGGGTTGCAGCCGGTATCTGCATCCGGCTGTACAGTGAAGAAGACTTTTTAAACCGGCCCGAGTACACGGATCCGGAAATTCTGCGAACCAACCTGGCTTCGGTGATTTTGCAAATGCTGTCGCTAAAACTGGGCGGTATCGAGCAGTTTCCGTTTTTGCAGCGGCCGGACAGTCGCTTTGTCACCGATGGCATTAAGTTGCTGGAGGAGCTGGCAGCGGTTGAAACCAAACGCAACGGCGGTCAGTTGCAAATGACCGAGCTGGGCCGCCAGTTGGCGCGCTTGCCGATTGACCCAAGGCTTGGCCGCATGCTGCTCGAAGCGCCCAAACAGCAGGCACTGAGCGAAGTGGTGGTGATTGTCGCAGCGTTATCGATTCAGGACCCGCGCGAGCGGCCGCTGGATAAACAGCAAAAAGCCGATGAGCTGCACAGCCGTTTTGCCGATCAGGACTCGGACTTTGTCAGCTACCTCAAGCTCTGGCAGTACCTGCAACAGCAGCAACAGGAGCTTAGCAGCAATCAGTTTCGCAAACTGTGCAAAACCGAGTTGCTGAATTACCTGCGGGTGCGCGAATGGCAGGATCTGGTTTATCAGTTAACCCAGCTGATGCAGGAGCTGGGTTTTACCCCCAACCAGCAAACCGCCGGTTACGGTGAAATCCACCGCAGTTTGCTCAGTGGTTTGCTGGGCCAGATAGGCTGCAAAGATGCCGATGCCGATTATCTGGGGCCGCGGCAGACCCGTTTTTACGCCTTTCCCGGTAGCCACTTATTTAAACGCAAACCCAAATGGGTGATGGCGTCCGAGTGGGTGGAAACCTCCAAACTCTATGCCCGCAGCCTGGCTAAAATTGAGCCGGACTGGGTGGAACCGCTGGCCGAACATCTGGTTAGCCGCAGCTACAGCGAGCCGCACTGGCAGAAGAAGCGGGGCGCTGTCATTGCCTTTGAGCAAGTCAGTTTGTACGGCGTCATCGTGGTGGGCAAGCGGCCGGTGCAGTACAGCAATATTGACCCTGTCACCAGCCATCAGATCTTTGTTCGTGAAGCCTTGGTGCACGAAGAGCTGGGGCAGCAGGAAGCCTTTTTAGCGCACAATCGCAAACTGCTGGATGAGGTGATTGCGCTGGAAGACAAAAGCCGGCGCCGCGACATTCTGGTGGATGAAGAGGACCTGGTGCGTTTTTACGCCGAGCGGGTGCCGGTGGAGGCCAACAACAGAGCCGCCTTTGCCAAGTGGTGGCGGCAAAAGCGCAAAGAAGATCAGCGCTTTTTGCACTTCGATCCGGAAGCCCTGAAAAAAAGAGCCGCCGATGACTTGGGCGAAGGTCAGTTTCCGGATCTCTGGAGTCAGGGCAATCTGAAGCTGCCGCTTCGCTACCATTTTGCTCCCGGCGAGCTGGACGATGGTGTCAGCTTGGTGATCCCGCTGGCCTTGCTGAATCAGGTGGAGGATAAGGGCTTTGACTGGTTGATCCCGGGCTTACGGCATGAGCTGTTGGTCGCTTTAATCAAATCCTTGCCGAAAAGCTATCGGCGCCACTTTGTGCCCGCGCCCAATTACGCCGATGCCTTGTTGCAATCGCTGGTGCCGGGCCAGGGCAAATTATTGGATGCAATGACCGCTCAGCTCAAGCGGATGTCGGGCACCACAGTGCCGGAAGATGCCTGGGATCTCGCCAGTCTGCCGGAGCATTTGCAGATGAACTTTCAGGTGCTGGATGCCAGCGGCAAACTGCTGGCTCAGGGCCGTTCACTGGCGCTGTTAAAGCAGCAGTTGCAAGGCGATGTGCAGCAAACCCTAAGCGAGGTGGCAGAGCCGGATATTGAGCAGGTGAAAATCACCGAGTGGAGCTTTGGTCACTTGCCCAAAGAGTACGTGCAGTTGCAGGCCGGTTATGAAATCAAAGCGTTTCCGGCCCTGGTCGATGAAGGCGACTCGGTGGCCATCAAGTTGCTGGATCACGCTGGGCAGGCCGAAGCCACCAGCTTGCTGGGGCTGCGGCGCTTGGTGCTGCTGAATATTCCGTCACCGGTTAAATACCTGCAGGAGTCCTTGCCCAACAAGGCCAAGCTTGGGCTTTATTTCAATCCCTTTGGTAAGGTGCTGGAGCTGATTGACGACTGCATTGCCGCAGCGGTGGATGCGATGTTGGCGCAGCAGCCGTTTCCGGCGACAGCCGAAGACTTCGCGGCAGTCAAAGAGCAGGTACGGGCAGAGCTGAACGAGCAGGTGCTGCAAATAGCCCTGTTGGTCGAGCAGATTTTGTCACTCGGTCATCAAATTCAAAAACGTTTAAAAGGCAAGGTCGAGCTGGCCCATGTGCAGGCACAGGGCGAGGTGAAACAGCATTTGGACAGCCTGTTGTTCAAAGGCTTTGTCAGTGCTCATGGCGCCCAGCGGCTGCCGGATTTGCTGCGCTATCTGAAAGCGATGGAAAAACGGCTGGAAAAACTGCCGATAGACCCGCACCGGGATCGCTTGATGATGCACGACTACCAGCGGGCCGAGCAAGCCTATCAGGCGCTGTTGGCGCAGTACAAAACGGCTGCTGTGGTCCCAGCTGGGGTGCAGGCTATTCGCTGGATGATTGAAGAATTAAAGGTGTCTTTGTTTGCGCAAACCCTGGGCACGGCCTATCCGGTTTCGGTGAAACGGATCCTAAACGCCATCGCGGAGTTTAAATAGTGCCCGTCCTGAAAGGCGGGTACTAACGCAGTGCAGGGATGCGCTGCCAAAATCATTGGTGTAAGCCATTGATTTTGTGAGCTAGGAAAAATTTGCCTGGAGCAAATTTTCGCGGCAGTCCCGAAGGGGGGAAGCGCATGGAAGCGCTGAACATAAACCGCGTTTTTTCCTGGCGACTCCGAGAAACGGCAGGGATGCCGTTTCAGGATGGAAACTAAATTGTTCCTTTACAGGGACTGGAATCCGTTTTATAACTATCGAATACAAAAAAGCAGGGACAAGCTCAGGAGTTGTTATTGTGAACCAAAGTGATAAGCGTCATTTTTACCGCATGATGGTCAATGCCGATGTGCAGTTGTTGATCACCGATCCGGAAGCCGGCCGTACTGTCGATGGCATTTGTCGGGATTTAAGCGCCTCCGGCATGTCGGTTGATATCAATGAGCCGCTGGAAATGGGCACGTTAATCCGGGTTCGACTGGAGTCCGCCAACAACAGCGTACCGCCGCTGGATGCGACCGCTAAAGTCATGCGTTGCGGTCAGGAAAACAGCGATTGCTATCAGCTCGGCCTGGCCTTTATTGATATGAATTAAGCAGCAGCCCGCCGGACGGGCTAGGGCGTTTTGACCTTTGCTGTTTGTTTTTGCAGCTGCTTGGCTGGTATTTATACAAGGCAAAGGCCAACACGCCCTTGGCTTTATTGTTCGAACCGCACGGTAAAAGTCACCGGCACCATGGGGTTGATGTTTTGCAGCCCCGCCAGATCCCGCAACCGGTTCAAACCTTCGGTTAAACCAAATTGATCCCCGTTCACCATAATGGGTGCCTGGGTATTCACTTGCAGGCTGTTCGCAGCTAGGCGGGTGACCAAGACTTCACTTTGTACCCGTTGGGTTTGACCCACAATGCTTAGCTGCAAGGGTACCCGCAATGTGGTGCTGCTGCCTATCGCAAGGTCGGCAACGGCATCCGGATTGACGCTGCCTGTGGCGCTGATCACAGGGTAATCATCCAGTTTGAACAAATACTGCCACATGCGATCGTCGCGGATCGGAATATGGGTTTGCAAGCTTGAGACGGCAATCTCGATCTGCAAGCTGCCATCGGCTTGCCAGCTGCCGCTAAGCTGCGTGAATTGATGCACTTCGGCGGCCACATCATTTTTCAACGAAACAAAATCCAGCCGCGACGTACTGTTATCCAGCTGCCAGCTGGCACTGGCACCAAGGCTGGTCGCAAGCAGCAAAGAGCAAAGCACTGTTTTCATGCAAATACCTATCTGTGTCTGAAGGGAAAAAACTGCTGGCAGCATACCAAAAGGCTATGCCAACAAACACCCGCCGTTTGTGTGGAAATAGCGGGTGTGAGCGACCAGCTACGGGGTTAAGGCAGGTAGCAGATCAATCCTTTTAAGTAATGACCTTCCGGGTAGAAGCTGGCGACCGGGTGATCGGCATCTTGCTGCATCCGTTCCACAAACAAACAGTCGCGACCGGCGTCCAGCGCTGCATCGGCCACTACTTTTTGGAATAAGCTGTCTTCCATCAGGCCGGAGCAGGAGAAGGTGAGCAATAAACCGCCTGGCTTCACCAACTGCATCGCCACCCGGTTGATGTCTTTGTAGCCACGGCAGGCGCCCATCAACTGGCCTTTGTTGTCGGCAAATTTCGGCGGGTCCAGAATCAGCAGGTCAAACTGCTTGCCTTCTTCTTTGTACTGGCGCAGCAGCTTAAACACATCCTGTTTCACATGGCTGGCTTGCTCTGGCTGCAGGCCATTTAACGCCAGTTGGCGCTCAGACAAGGCGAGGGCGCTTTCGGAGGCATCGACATTGATCACGGCTGTGGCCCCACCAAGCAGGGCTGCTACACCAAAAGTACCGGTGTAGCTAAAGCAGTTCAACACGGTTTTGCCGGCCGCCAGTTGGCGCAGGCGCAGGCGGTTGGCACGCTGATCCAAATAAAAACCGGTTTTATGGCCCTCGGCCACATCCACCAATACCTGCATGCCATGCTCACGAATGGTGACTTCGGTGCTGGCCAGTGGCTGATGCAGCCAGCCGGATTTCAGTTCCAGCCCTTCTTTTTTGCGCACCTCGACATCGGAGCGATCGTAGATGCTGCAGTTGGGGTAGAGCGCTTTTAGCGCAGCCAGCAGGTGCTTGCGATTGGCCTCGGCACCCGCTGATAGCAACTGACAGACCAGCACATCGTCAAAACGGTCAACAATGATGCCTGGCAGATCATCGGACTCGGCCGCCACCAACCGGTAGCCAGTGGTATCCTGGCCGGCAAACCAGAGGCTGCGCAGCCCCTGAGCCCGCTGAATTCGCTTTTGAAAAAACGCCTGATCAATGGCTTCACTTTGTTGATCTGTCCAGACCCGTAAG
>SKGJ01000213.1 GCA_007117525.1 Alkalimonas sp. | reverse complement strand
CAGTCTGATGCAAAGCGCTGGTAGCTTGGCATCAAGCCAGCAACTGCAAGCCTGTCTGGATAGCCTGGCCCTGCAGTTAGCAAGTGGTCATCGGCTGGCACTGTTACACAGCACATTGATTGAGCTGGCCACAGAGGCGCTGGCCTGTTACCACAGCAGCACGGCGCAGCCGTCAATGGATGCAGCAAGGTCGCCCGAAAGCGACAATTTGCTGTTCTATCTGCAGGCTTTGCTGCAGACGTTGCAGCAGCATCAGCAGGATAACTTGGCCAGCAGTCAGCAGCAGCACCAGCTGCAACAACGCTTGGCTACGCTGGCCACAGCAAGCCGGACGATTGCGCTGCAAATGAACTTCACTTTTTTGCTGAATACTGAGCGCAATTTGCTATCGATTGGCTATGCGGTGGCAGACAATACCCTGGATACCAGCTGTTACGATTTACTGGCATCCGAGGCCAGGTTAGCCAGCCTTTTTGCCATTGCCAAAGGGGATGTCGATAGCAAGCACTGGTTTCGGCTTGGTCGCAGTGCCACCCCGCTCGGGGCGGGTGCTGCTTTGTTATCCTGGTCAGGCTCGATGTTTGAATACCTGATGCCATCTCTGGTGATGCGGGCTGAAGTTGGCAGTCTGTTGGAGCAAAGCAACCGGCTTATCGTGGCGCGACAAATCAGTTACGGCCGGCAACACCGGATCCCCTGGGGCATTTCAGAGTCGGCCTACAATGCGCGCGATCTGCATCTTACCTATCAGTATTCCAATTTTGGTGTGCCCGGGCTTGGTTTGAAACGCGGGCTGGCACAAAACCTGGTGATTGCGCCTTATGCCACTGCGCTGGCAGCCATGGTGGATGCCCCTGCCGCCTGTGGTAACTTTGCCCGGTTGGAGCAACTGGGTGCGCTGGGTGATTATGGTTTTGTTGAAGCCATCGATTACACCCCGGCCCGTCTGCCCAGTCCTGATCAGCCGGTAGTGGTGCAAAGCTTTATGGCGCACCATCAAGGCATGACGCTGATTGCTCTGCTTAATACGCTGCAACAGGGGTTGATGCGCAGTCGTTTCCATCGGGAGCCGATGATCCGGGCCTGTGAGCTGCTGTTGCAGGAGCGGGTACCGCGCGATGTGCTGAATGCCCACCCTAAAGCAGAAGCTGTGACCATTTCTGCAGACAACAGCAGCGAATCCCTGACTGAGCTGAGCCTGGACCCTGCAGCTGATGGCGCACCTCAAACCCATATTCTGAGCAATGGCCACTACAGTGTGATGCTGAGTGCTGCCGGCAGTGGTTATAGCCGTTGGCGTGATATCGCAATTACCCGTTGGCGGGCCGATAGCAGCCTGGATAACTGCGGCAGCTATATCCTGCTGCGTGAGCGCTCAAATGCTCATTTTTGGGCCGCCAGCCTGCAACCGGATGCCAGCCGTTCGTCATTCGCAGACGTTGCCCAATCGTACCATCATGCAGCAACCTTTAGTGAAGACCGGGCGGAATTCAGTGCCTGTTTTGGCGCGCAGTCGGGTTCCTCACAAACAGAACCGCCAGCGATCAGTGCCCGATTGACGGTGCTGGTTTCCTCTGAGCACAACGGCGAAGTGCGTGCGGTCACTTTGTGCAACCATAGTCGGCGCGAGCAAGTGCTTGAGCTGACTTCCTACGCTGAATTGGTGCTTGGCAATGCTGCCAGCGATCAGGCACATCCGGCTTTTTCCAAACTCTTTGTGCAAACTGAATTTGTCACTGAATATGGTGCCATTGTGGCCACCCGCCGCCCTCGTACACCAGATGACACTCCACTCTGGCTGGGGCACTTTGCCGTGATTGAAGGGGGGGCTAGCTCTGAGCTGCAATACGAGACCAACCGTGCACAGTTTTTTGGTTCAGGCACCTGCTTGCTGCAGGCGCGGGCCATGCAGCCTCAGCAGTCATTAAGCAACAGCAGTGGCACCGTGCTGGACCCTATCCTTTGTTTGCGCCCGACGGTCACTTTGGCCCCTGGCAAGCAGCTCAAAGTCGCGTTTTGGACGCTGTTGGCTGACTCCCGCGAGCAGTTGCTGGAGCTGATTGACCAGCATAACGAAACCAGTGCCTTTGAGCGGGCCGCCACCTTAGCCTGGACACTGGCGCAGGTGCAGTTACGCCATCTGACCATCAGTGTGGCGGAAGCGACCCTGTTTCAGCGTCTGACCGGCCCCTTGTTGTACAACGACCTGCGCTTTCGTGCACCGGCAGCTTCCATCAGCCGCGGGGCTGGCCCACAGTCTGCTATCTGGCAGCATGGCATTTCCGGCGATACTCCGATCGTATTGCTGCATATTGATGATATCGACGATCTCGACATTGTACGCCAGTTGCTGCGGGCGCATGAATACTGGCGCTTAAAGCAGCTGGCCGTTGATTTGGTAATTATTAATGAGCGTGCCAGCTCCTACGTGCAGGATTTGCAACAGGCTATCGAAGCCCTGGTTCGTGCCAGTCAGAGTCGGCCGGCAGCTGTACTGGCTGGCAGCGCACCCCAGCGGACGGTGGGCCATGTCTATACGCTACGCGCCGATCTGATGCAGGTCGATAGCCGCAGCCTACTCGCTGCCGTGGCCCGGGTGGTGCTCTATGCCAGGCGAGGGCCGCTGCAGCGCCAGTTGCAACGACTGGCACCGCTCAGAGCTGAAGATAGTGCTGCAGAGCCAGTAGCTGTTGGTGCAAGGCCGCAGTGCGTCACACCAAACTCAGCGTCGGCGTTGGTTAACGCAGGCTCTGCCGGCACAGAATATCGCAGCAGCGAGCTGGAATTTTTTAACGGTCTGGGCGGCTTTGCCAGCGATGGCCGCGAATATGTGATTCTGCTGGATAACTACCAGCGTACGCCGATGCCCTGGCTGAATGTGATTGCCAATGCGCAGTTTGGTTTTCAGGTGTCGGCCAGTGGCAGTGGTTATAGTTGGGCGCAAAGCAGCCGGGAAAATCAGTTAACGCCCTGGTCGAATGATCCGGTGACCGATCCCTGCGCTGAAGCAATCTATGTGCAGGATGAAGACAGCGGTCAGCTGTTTACTGCCACCTGTGCGCCGATCAATGATGGCGGCCATTACAGTGCCTGCCATGGCTTTGGCTACAGCCGCTTTGCCCACCAGGCGGCGGGCATTGGCTTGAAGCTGCTGCAGTATGTACCGTTGCAGCAGCCGGTGAAAATCTCCTGCCTGACATTGCACAATACCAGCTCCCATCCGCGTCGACTGCGGATCACCGCCTATGTCGAATGGGTGCTGGGCCGTGACCGTGCGCAGAATGCCCCGTACTTAATCAGTGAATTTGATCAAGAGCATCAGGCTTTGTTGGTGCACAATCCCTGGCAAACGGCCTTTCCCGGCCGGGTTGCGTTTGCCGCTTTGGGAGCTAACACTGCTCTGTCCGGTTGGACGGCCGATCGCACCGAGTTTCTTGGCCGCAATGGTCGCAGTCAAAGCCCGCAGGCGTTGGCGCAACAACAGTTGCTTTGTGCCAGCAGCGGGGCTACGGCCGATCCGTGCGCAGCCTTGCAGCACAGCGTGAGCCTGGCGCCAGGGGAGCAAATCGAGCTGGTGTTTTTGCTTGGCCAGACCGCCGATAAAGCCAGTGCCCAGGCCTTGTTGCAGCGCTACCGTGCGGCTGATTTGAGCGATGAGTTGCAACAGGTGCAGCAGCACTGGCAGACGTTGCTGCAAGCGGTGCAGGTAAAAACACCGGATCGGGCCATGGATATTATGCTAAACGGCTGGCTGCTGTATCAGACCATCGCCTGTCGTGTCTATGCCAGGGCGGCTTTTTATCAGGCCAGTGGTGCCTACGGTTTTCGCGATCAGCTGCAAGACACCATGGCGCTGAGCTTTGCCGCCCCGGAGCTGACCCGGGCGCATTTATTGCGCGCCGCCGGGCGCCAGTTTGTCGAAGGCGATGTACAGCACTGGTGGCTGCCGCATAGTGGCCAGGGCGTACGCAGCCGTATATCGGACGACCGGGTCTGGCTCGGTTTTGCCTGCGCCCGCTACCTGGCCAGCTCCGGCGATAGCGCTGTATTGGATGAAAGCGTCAGCTTTTTGCAGGGGCCGGCCCTGGAGGCGGAGCAGCACGATGCGTTTTTCCAGCCGATGCCAGCCGACGTCGAGGCATCCTTGTATGAGCATTGTGCCCGTGGGCTGGACTTGGCCATTACACTGAGCAGTGAACGCGGTTTGCCATTGATCGGCAGCGGGGACTGGAATGATGGTATGGATCAGGTCGGTAGCGGCGGCAAAGGCGAAAGCATCTGGCTAGGCTGGTTGCTGCTAAGCACCTTGCGGTCCTTTATTCCGCTGGCAAAAAGCCGGCAGGATCCCCGTGCCGCTCCGTGGCAACAGCACAGCGACCGGCTGCTGGATAGTATGGAGCAGCTTGGATGGGACGGCCATTGGTACAAAAGGGCCACCTACGATGATGGCAGCTGGCTCGGCAGCCGACAGAGCGATGAGTGCCAGCTGGACTCGTTAAGCCAGTCCTGGGCGGTGCTGTCGGGCATGGCTGACCCAGAGCGGGCGCTCCAGGCGATGAAGGCGGTGGACCACCATCTGGTGCAGGCAGAGCAGCAGTTGCTGTTATTGTTTAGCCCGCCTTTTGATAAAAGCGCCCATAACCCCGGTTACATCAAAGGGTATCCGCCGGGGCTGCGTGAAAACGGCGGCCAATACAGCCATGCTGCGATCTGGGTGGTGATGGCCTTTGCCAAATTGGGACAGGCGGATAAAGCACATCAGTTGTTTCACATGTTAAACCCGGTCAATCATGGTTTAACGCCGGCGGCTGTGGCCCGCTATCAGCTGGAACCTTATGTACTGGCGGCCGATATCTACTCAGTGGCGCCCCATGTTGGCCGCGGCGGCTGGAGCTGGTATACCGGTGCGGCTGGCTGGATGTACCGGGCCGGGGTCGAAAGTTTGCTTGGTTTGACGCGTCAGGGCGACCATATTCAGTTAGCTCCCTGTCTGCCAGCTGACTGGCCTGGCTTTAGCGCCATGGTGACCCTGGGCACTAGCTGTTATGCGATAGAGGTTCTCCAACAAGCCGGCCAAGCGCTATTGATGCTGGATGGTGCCGAAATCGCTGCAGATTCAGCCCTCTTTGTCAGCGACCAATGCATTCGTCTGCCATTAGATAACCAGACGCATCAACTGCGCTGGTGCCTGGCTGTATGACCTTAAGCAGATGGGGGTATCCATAAAAACACCCGCCGCAGCGGGTGTTTGGCAAGACGAATACCAGGTTACTCCAGATTGGAGATAATGACTTCTACCCGACGGTTTTGCTGGCGGCCCTCGGCCGAGCTATTGCTGGCGACAGGCATATCCAGGCCTTTGCCAGAGGCATTAAGCCGGTTACCGGCTATACCCTCGGCCATCAGAAAGGATCGCACGGCATCGGCCCGGCGCTGCGATAACACCACATTGGAGGCGGCAGAGCCGACACTGTCGGTATGCCCTTCAATCAAGGCGGTACGCTCCGGATGTGCGGTTAAAAACTGGGCAAGCTTTGCCAAATGGCTACTGCTGGCGCCTTTCAGGCTGGCCTGGCCGGTATCAAACAGCACATCGCCTAAGGTAACGACCAAGCCCCGGTCCGTCGGCCTGGCATTGAGCT
>SKGJ01000272.1 GCA_007117525.1 Alkalimonas sp. | reverse complement strand
GTTGCTCAGTATAGCGACTAAACAGCCAGGTAAGAGCATTTATGTGGGCATCGCTACAACAAGCTTTTAAAAAGCAGCCAGTGCAGCGGGCGGTAGCTGCTCTGCATTGGCAGCCTGACAAGTGTCGGGCGCTGGTGTTGACTAATGCAAAGGGTACCGTTGAGTGCACTTTCCAGGTCACTGTGCCTGTCAGCGAAAACTTCACTTCAGTGGTACAGCAACTGGTGGCCCAAATGCCAGCTGCTCAGGATGTTGTTCTGGTGCTCTCTCCGGAGTACTACCAGTTGGTGCAAGTCGATAAACCTCAGATCCCCGAAGCAGAGCTTAAAGCCGCATTACGTTGGCAGCTTAAAGAGTTGGTCAGCATTGAGCCGGATGACATGCAGCTGGACTACATGGACTTGCCCAACGCTCATCAACAACAAGCGCCGCGAATACAGGCTATTGCCTGCAGCAAAGGTTTTTTACAGCAGTTGATGGCTGCTTTGCATCGGGCAAAGCTTCCTGTGAGGACGATAGTACCAGAGGAGTGGGCGTTACGCAGTCTGCTGCCCCCTCAGGCACCATCTACCCTGATATTATCGCATCGAGCTGGTCAGGAGCTGGCCATGATGATTGTGCGAGGCAGCCAGGTTTGTTTCTCGCGCCGTATTCGCGGCTTGGCGCAATTGGAGCAGCTTAGCCTGGATGTTTTGCAGCAAGGTTATCTGGATACACTGGGCCTGGAGGTACAACGCTCGGTGGATTATTTTGAGGGCCAGCTGAAGCAAGCACCGGTAAAGCAGTTGTTGTTGGCGTTGGATACGGAGCTGCAGGACGAGATTGCCAGCTTCTTTCGCCAGTTGGGCTTTGCCCAGGTTGAGACTTTGGATTTAACCAGCTGGCTGACTGATGGCAACCCGACACAGCAAGCCGAGTTTGCGCTTCCTTTGGCGGCAGCGATGGAGCAGCTTTCGGCAACGCAACAGCAGGAGGCCGGTGTTGAAAACTAGCATCAACCTGTTTGACCCGACGCTACTGCCTTTGCCAGAACAGTGTAGCTTGCGCTTATTGCTGCAGTGGCTGTTGTTGTTTGCTGCGGCTTTCTTGCTGTTCTTTGGCGTGCTTAGTTACCAACAGCAGCAGGTCCAAACACAACTGGGGCAGCAGCAACAAAAGCTGCAACAGCAGCTGCAACAACAAGAGCAGTTTCAACAGTTATTGCAGCAGCGAGCCCCGGATCCAGATTTGCTAAAACAGCAAGAGCGCTTGCAAGCCCGCATTCAGCGGGCGCAGCGACTCAATGAGTTGGTGCAGCAGCATCAGCAGCCACAGGTCCTGTTCTCTGATGTTTTGACGCATTTGCAAGGCATTGATGCGCCCGAGTTGTGGCTCAAAGAGTTTCGCCTGCAGCAAGGACAGAGCAGTTTCCATGGTTACTCGACCCGCTCGGCCGAGGTGCCTGCCTGGTTAGCTAGGTTATCGGCTCTTCCTTATTTTCAGGGGCAGCGCTTTCAGGGACTGCAAATAAAGCAGCACCCGGACGTGGATGTGTTGCAGTTTCAGGTTGAGGCAAAGCCAGGGAGTATGCCATGAAGTGGGAGCTTTGGCAGAGCAAGTTTCAACAGCTGCAATTGCGCGAGCGCCGGTTGGTGTTCTTTGCCAGCCTGGGACTGTTTGGCTGGCTTTGTGTAGTCCTGGTGTTGGAACCAGCCTGGATAAAGCATCAGCAACAACGCCAGCAGCTTGCCAGTGTCTCGACTCAGTTGCAACAAACTGAGCAGGGGATTGTGCAGTTGCAAGATGAATTGTCGCGCAATATCAATCAGGAAGTGCAGCAGCGATTAACACGGCTGGAAGGAAGAGCGCTGGAGCTGGAACAACAACTGGCTGCCCGCACGGCGCATTTTGTCGGTGCGGATCGGGTATTGCCCATGCTGCAGTCGCTTTTAATGGGCGATGCCAGAGTCCGTTTGTTGTCACTGCAAAGTATGCCACCCTCTGTTGTTGCCTACGATGCAGATCAGCAGCCTTTGTTGTACCAGCACAAAATCCGTTTAGTGATGCAGGGCGATTACAGTGCCTTACGTCAATTACTCACGACGTTGGAACAGCTGCCTTGGCAGCTGGGTTGGCATAGTCTGCAGTATCGGGTCACTGAGCACCCGTTGGCAGAACTTGCTTTGGATATCGTCACGGTAGGTGATCATGCAGATTTTATTCAGTTGTAGCCTGGCGTTGCTGCTGAGCGTTGCCGCACAGGCTGATCCAACCCGGCCGGCAGTAGTGGTAGGCGATGTGGCTTCGGTGCGGCAGGAAACGGGCCAGCCATTGTTGCAGCTGATTCGGTGGCGGGACGAAGGAGCCGTCAGCATGATCAATGGCAGCCTGCTGAAGGTTGGCGACAGCATTGATGGCTATCGGGTGCATCACATTGCCAGGGACCACGTGGTGCTTGACCGGGCAGGCGAGCAACTTCACTTATTTTTATTCCAAAAGATGACGAACAATGACGACTAAACTCCATCTATCCCGTGTTACCTTCAGTTGCGCTCTGGCCTTGATGTTAGCCGGTTGTCAGGGCATGCAGGCGGGGCACCAGGCGCAACAAGCCAAAGCCGAGCTGGAGCGTGCAGCCGCCAAGCAGCTACCGGCGACTGTGGAAGCCCGCCCCCAGGTACCAGCTTCTGTTACGCAGGACTTGTTCAGTCTGGGCAGTCGGGAGCCAAGCGCCCCTGTCGAGGTGGAGCAGCGCTTTAATGTTGCGGCCAGTCAGGTGGAGCTGGCGGAGTTTTTTGCCTCTTTGGTGGTCGATACCGATTACAGCATTGCAGTGCACCCTGATGTGCAAGGCCGAATCAGCCTGAATTTGCGGCAGGTCACCCTGGCTGAGACGCTGGCTGTGGTTGAAGATCTGTATGGCTTTGATATTCGCCGCCATGGCCGGGTCTATCAGGTGATGCCCGCTGGCCTTCGAACGGAAACCATCCCTGTGAATTACCTGATGCTTAAGCGCAGCGGTTTTTCGGCCATCTCGGTCAACTCAGGCGGAGTCTCTCAGGATATGCGCAGCGGCAATCAGCAATCCGGACGGATGGCGCAACAACGAGGCTCGCAACTGCAGGACCCGATGCTGGGCGGCCAGTTTGGTATGCAGCAGCAATTTAGCGGCAGCAATATTCACAGTGAAAGTGAAACCGATTTCTGGAAAGACCTGCAAGGTGCTTTGCAACAAATGCTGGGCTCTGGTCCTGAGCGGATGGTGGTGGTGAGTCCTCAGGCGGGCTTGGTGACGGTGCGTGGCATGCCCGATGAAATTGCCGCTATACGGACCTTTTTGGGCACCGCCGAACAGCATCTGCAGCGACAGGTGATTCTGGAAGCGCGCATCATCGAAGTCACCTTAAGTGATGAATACCAGCAGGGGATCAACTGGAGCAATGCGCTGGCGTCGGTGCGCTCAACCGACTTTAACTTTACCACCTCGGGCGTGACGCCAGGCAACTCAACCAGCGCTGCTTTAGGGGGTGTGACGGCCATTTCATTTAGCAATGCCGATTTTTCCGGCGTGATTAACCTGCTGGAAACCCAGGGCAGTGCTCAGGTGCTGTCGAGTCCCCGGGTGACCGCCATCAACAACCAAAAAGCCGTGATTAAGGTGGGGCAGGACGAATACTACGTCACCAATATCAGCAGCGATACCACCGCCACTGTGGGCGGCACCATCAGTACGCCTTCGATTGAGTTGCAGCCGTTCTTTTCCGGTATTGCGCTGGATGTCACGCCGCAGATTGATCAACATGGTCAGGTGATTTTGCATGTGCATCCCTCGGTGACGGAGACGGCCGAGCAAATCAAAACCATTCGGCTTAGCAATGAAGATGTGGTGCTGCCACTGGCACGCAGCAATATTCGTGAGTCCGATACCATTATCCGGGCGCGCAGTGGTGAAATCGTGGTGATAGGGGGACTGATGCAGTCGGTCAGCACCGACATGGTCTCAAGAACGCCGGTGCTGGGGTCGATTCCTTTGCTGGGGCAGCTTTTTACCAGCAAAAATACCCTGGAACAAAAAAAGGAACTGGTGATCCTATTGCGGCCGGTGGTGGTAGAGCCAGAGCAGTGGCAGCCCCATATCCGGCAATCGTCTGACAGTCTGAACCGTTGGTACCCATAGGGGGAGCCGTGTACCTGCATCATTTTGGCTTGCAGCAACCGCCATTCAGCCTGACGCCGAATACGCTGTTCTACGTTGGGCTGACACCGCACCAGCAGGCTTTTGATGTGTTGCAGACGGCTTTGTCTGCTGGTGAAGGCTTTATTAAAATTATTGGCGAGGTCGGGACCGGCAAAACCCTACTCTGTCGTAAGCTGTTGCAAAGCGCACCAGCCCAGTGGTGCCTCGCCTATGTACCAGACCCGTCACTGACACCTCAGGAGTTGCGTTGGGCATTGGCATCAGAGCTGGGGTTGCAGTATTCGGGGAATATTGACCAACAGCAGCTGCATCAGCTGCTGCAACGCCATTTGATGCTGATTGCCGCCCGCGGTCAGCAAGTGATTCTGGTGATTGATGAGGCCCAGGCCTTGCCAGATGACACTCTGGAGGCGTTGCGCCTGTTAACCAACCTTGAAACCGAACAACGGAAGTTGCTGCAAGTGGTGCTGTTTGCCCAGCCTGAGTTGGATGCCAAGCTGGCAAAACCGCAGTTTCGTCAGTTGCGGCAACGCATTGGCTTTTCCTATCGGTTGCGTCCGATGACTCCGGCAGAGGTGACCGCTTAT
The DNA here is from genome assembly GCA_007117525.1 of Alkalimonas sp. GTDB lineage: Bacteria > Pseudomonadota > Gammaproteobacteria > Enterobacterales > Alteromonadaceae > Alkalimonas > Alkalimonas delamerensis. The sequence goes on along the minus strand of SKGJ01000272.1, from coordinate 884 downwards.
CTGCAACAGCGGTTGCGGGTTGCCGGCAATCCTGAGCTGTCCTTCAGCCCGATGGCCCGGTACCAACTGGCACGCAGCAGCCGGGGTATTCCGCGGTTGGTGAATATGCTGGCTCATAAAGCCCTGATGCTGTGTTATGGCCAGGGCAAGCAACGCGTCAGTTGGTGGCATGTTGGGGCTGCTGCCAGGGATACCGATGATGTGCAGCTCAGCAGAGCACAAAGCTGGTGGCCAGCTGCAGTGACACTCTTGCTGCTCTCCGTCGCTTTGTTCTGGCAGTGGGGGCAGTGATGAGCGTGATCAATCAAATGCTGAGGGATCTTGATCAACGGCAAAAAGGTGCCGAAGCCCAGCCTCAGGCATCGCCGGTATTTGTGGCGCCGCAGCGATCAGTTGGTATCTGGCTGCTGCTGAGTTTGCTGGTAGGCGGGGTGTTGCTCTGGTGGTGGTCTGCCACCAAAACGGAGCATGCTCTGGTTCACCAGCCAGCCGGCCTAGAAACCAGCCAAAGCGTCGAGCTGATAAAGCCCGTTGCTGCGCAGCAAGCGGTAGCTGGTGCCGATTCCGAGCCGAATGAGCCCATGTCATCGGAAACGCCGGCTGCGCTGACCACCGTTGAAATGGATACTGCAATTAGCGTTCTGGATGCTGAGGCCTTGTTGCCCAGTGGGGCGACCGAGCTTGAACATCCACAGTCTGTCGTCAGCGTGCAGGTGGAAGCGTCAGCAGCAGAAGCAGTGACAACCGCAAGCCTCAATTCAGGGCTCGCAAGCACCGAGCCCGAAAGTACAGAGCCAGCTAAAGCAGCAGAGAGCGCAGCGTCTCAAAAACAAACACCGCCAACCGAGCCGGTCGCTCAGCTGAGCGTCGAGCGGGTTGAGTTG